>NZ_JCAXEC010000029.1:0-15308 GCF_059758715.1 Sphingobacterium sp. GQ94 | reverse complement strand
TTTTTTGTTAAAATGTTTTGAAATATTTATAAAAATCATATTTTTGATGGAAATATATAAATATAATATGGTACTATCTGGTAAAAAGTCGTATTCACCAATTATTTTGATGGGTTTTGTGGTAATTATGGCTATGTTGTTTACAAACCCACCTCTTGATAATCAAAATTATGAATATAATTACGCAGATATAGCGTGGATGCTTACATCAACCGCTTTGGTTTTAATAATGACACCAGGATTAGCTTATTTTTATGGTGGGATGGTTAAAAAAAAGAACGTTATTTCCACGATGTTACAAAGTTTTATATGCATGGCAGTAGTTGCAGTACTTTGGGTAGTATTTGGCTTTAGTTTAGTTTTTGGAGAATCGCTTGGAGGTATTATAGGAAATCCCATGACATACTTTATGTTTAATGGAGTTCTTGATAGAGCACCATGGGATGGTGCACCAACCATACCATTTGCACTTTTCGCTATTTATCAACTTAAGTTTG
Source organism: Sphingobacterium sp. GQ94 (assembly GCF_059758715.1). NCBI lineage: Bacteria > Pseudomonadati > Bacteroidota > Sphingobacteriia > Sphingobacteriales > Sphingobacteriaceae > Sphingobacterium > Sphingobacterium sp. GQ94. The sequence goes on along the minus strand of NZ_JCAXEC010000029.1, from coordinate 14,811 downwards.
CCATTATTACTCCTGCACTTATCACGGGAGCATTCGCAGAGCGAATACGATTTACTTCCTATGTACTTTTTATATGTCTATTTTTTGTGTTTATATATGCTCCTTTAGCGCATGCCACTTGGCACCCTGATGGTGTGTTGATGAAATTAGGTGTATTGGACTTTGCAGGAGGTACAGTTGTACATATGTCGGCTGGATTAACGGCTCTTGCATCTGCAATTTATTTAGGACAAGGTAAAGAATTCCATCACCATACCCCAGCACGAATAACTTACGTCTTATTAGGAACAGGCATGTTGTGGTTTGGTTGGATAGGTTTTAATGCAGGTTCAGCATTTTCTGCCTCTGAATTAGCCGTGACTGCATTAATTACTACATCGACTGCTTCTGGGGCAGGGGCCTTAACCTACATATTTTTTGATGCAGCAAAGGGAATTAAACCCTCAGCTGTTGGGGTTTGTATTGGTGCAGTTGTTGGATTGGTTGCCATCACACCGGCCGCTGGGTTTGTAACTTTTGGACATTCCTTGGTTATTGGAGCGGTTGCTGCTGTGGTAAGTCGATTGGTTATTGAATGGAGAACCAGGTCGCGGCTTGACGATACTTTGGATGTTTTCCCTAGCCATGGAGTTGGAGGAATGGTCGGGATGTTATTGACCGGAGTTTTTGCCTCTAAGCAGATTAACTCTGCAATTCCTGACAATGGCTTATTTTTTGGGGAGTGGACTTTGTTTAATGCGCATTTAATCGGTCTTATTGGAGCAAGTGTTTTTACACTTGCGGTAGCCTTTATTCTATTGAAACTGACAGATTTGATAACTCCTCTACGCGTATCTCATGCGGACGAAGAAGTTGGTTTAGACATTTCGCAACACGGCGAGAAATTATAATATTATCTCCATTTTATAACCTAAATTGAAACCTGCTTTTCTCTTGAAAAGTAGGTTTTTTTATTCAATTAAAACAATATGTTGCGCCATTGGTTGTATGATTGGACTAAATACATAGAAAATGAGTAAACTAAAGATTTTTATAAATGCATTAGTTGCCTTAGGGTTGTTCCTTCAGTTTAGTTGTAATAATAACGACAATTCAACCAAAGATGTAGAGGCTGCTCCGACAGAAGTCGAAGGAAATGACCCGCAACGATATAATTTAAATGCACCAGATGAGGAGGTTATCAAATTGGATTCTACCACCATCGACTCGACAGTTATTGAATAACATTAATTACAGATGAGTGTAAAAATAATTAGTAAAAGCTAATTGGAAAGATCGTCTGATTCTGTTTTGGCTTTGATCTGTAAAAAGGAGGTGCCTTTCGTTTCTATCTTTTTTGCTAAATATGTGCCTTCCTAGTTGGATTTTCTAATTATGCCATTTATTTAATTAATTTTAAGTTTTTGGAAGATAAAATGGATATCAAAAACTGTAGTTATTCACTATGATCATCATAGGCTGTATTTTGGCTATTTTAGTAGGGCTCACTTTAGGTTTAATTGGGAGTGGAGGAACGATACTTACTGTTCCTATTTTGGTGTATATCATGGGGGTTGATCCTGTTCTAGCAACTACCTATTCTTTGTTTGCAATAGGTATAAGTTCTTTTGTTGGCGGATTCAGAGGTATTATAAAAAAGGAAGCTGATTTACCTAAGGTGTTAAGTTTTGGTGTTCCGTCTTTAATAGTTGTCTTTATTACCAGATCTTATATTTTACCGTTAGTTCCTGAAATTATTCACATAGCTGGTTATGCAATTGATCAACGTGTGGCCTTGATGATTCTATTTTCATCCATCATGGTTATCTCGTCCTTCAGTATGATCCGCTCCTCTAAACAAGATTTGGAAGTTCCACATAAGAGTTTTAAAATACCCATTGAAATTATTCTATTACAAGGTTCGTTGGTTGGTTTAATTACAGGATTAGTAGGTGCAGGAGGCGGATTTCTAATAATACCTGCCTTAATAAATTTCTACCACTTGCCGATTCGAAAAGCTGTTGCGACCTCACTTATCATTATTACAATAAATTCATTTTTTGGAATATTGGGAGACCGTGAAAAAATAATAGATTTTGATTGGACCATATTGTTATCGTATACTGCTGCGGTGTTGGTTGGAATCTTAATTGGCTTTTATTTCGTGGAAAGAATTTCTAATAAATTTCTTAAGGTATCGTTTGGTTATTTGATTCTTATTATTGGTCTATATATTTTTATTAGAGAAATAATAATGATTTAAAGCACATTCGCACTTGTTTAATGCAAATGCGCTTATATTTATTTTAAGACTTATTTTTTAAATTAGATCCATCAGTTACTAATGCAAAATATTTTTTTGACTTAAAGTAGGCTATCATTCCAATAAATCCAATACATATCCATAAAAAATCGATGATAAAAATATCGATATGCGTATTCAATAAGCTCTTCCATAGCCAGTTATTAGTTGCGAACCCATTCGCAATAGGAATAATAAAGGAGAGTAAACTTCCTAGGAATAAACTTTCTCTATTGGTTCGATTTAAATTCCGACGTATCACAAAATATGCGACCATAATTAACCATGACCAGAAGTAAGCTTTATAAATAAAGGATTGGGTGACCGATGGACTTATTTTGATCGCAATGAAGGTAAAAGCGGTTACTGGAAACATGGAGAGACATATCGCTAAATAAACGTTAGCTAACCAAAAATTAAATTTTCTTTTTTTAGCCTCAATATTATTTTTATTTCTAGCCACTAACCAGATCATGATGCCTGATGTTATGACTAGGCAACCCATTATTCCCAAGATAAAATATACAATTTTTAGAGGGTATCCACCAAAATCTCCGAAATGCAATCTATACAATATACTTCTCATATAATTTACATAGGATGGGTTTATTATGGGCGATTTTTCTTTTAAAATCTTCTGATCTTTGGTTCGAATTATTTGGAGACCAGAACCTGAAAAATTCTTGCTAAAATGTGGCTCAAGCTCAAGAATGACATGCATGTTCTGGTCTCCATAGTTCTGAATAGCAATCCTTCTGAATTCCGAATTCGGCCATTTTTGTTTTGCTGTTTTTAAGAATGGAGCGAGTTGGATTTTCTGATTAAGAGGAAGGTAAGAATACTCGAAATTTGACGCGTCTGAATATCCTAAATCTTGATACATTTTCTGAGGATTATTGGGGTAGAATAATTTTTCAAACGGCAAGGCTAAAACTGTATTCAAGATCAGAAAAACACCGGTTACCGCATAAATAAATTGGTATGGAAATCCGATAACACCTAAGACCGTGTGCATGTCTGTCCAAACTGTTTTCCATTTGCTAAAGGGACGAAAAATAAAAAAGTTCGAAATTAATTTATCCCAATGAAGCAGAAGACCAGTAATTAAGGCAAAAAGGAAAAGAAATGAAGTTAATCCAGCGATTAAATAGCCAAAAGGAGCAAATCCTAATTTCAGTGGTACTTGATTTAATTGAGCCAAAAAATGCAATCGATAAAGAAATTCACCCATGTCATAATTACTGGCATAATCACCGGATTTATTGTTTATAAAGTTGTAATTGAAGTACTTTGAATCCTCTTCTTTTGATCTATTACCTCTTTTCTTAAGTTTTGCTGCAACAGAGCTTTTTTTTTCTAAGTTTTCTTTATTTAGTAAGGAATCTTTAGATGCCGTGATGCTTATATAGGCACTTGCTTCGTTCCTTTGCATAGAAAAAAGAATATCTCTTCCATGCAAATTGTCTTTTTCATCTAAAGAGTCTAAAAGTTTATCAAAATCAGTAAAGGAAACATTTTTATTATAATAGGATGTATTCGTTTGCCAAGCTGATATCTCCTCCTTGAAAAATGAAAATGATCCAGCGAAAAAAATTACATATAAAAGCGCGCATATAATTATTCCACTGATGGTGTGGGTATTAAAATAGATATTGTAGTTTCTAATATTCATTGTATTTTAACTATTTCAACAGGTGGGGTAAGGAAAAAATGATAGTTAATGAAAGGTAGATTCCCCAGATTTTCCAACCATTTTTGGCTAAAAAAGCTAGTAGTAACAGTATAGACCATAATATGTATCCGGTAAGATACGCAGTGATGATTACGTTCTGTTTTTCAAAGATGTAAGTAAATAATAAATGAAATGATAGCATGACCATATATCCGCCTATGAACCCTGCTGTGATTTTCAAAAAACGTTGTGTTGGACTACTTAAATATTTTTTATTAGCTGGCATGTCAATTTTTTAATGGTTAGAAAGAATGAGTTCAATACATAAAAATAAAAGGAAGATGATCGATAAATTAGGCCAACTGATTACGCCATATGGGGATAACAAAACGATAAGACTTAGTATGCCCATGGTGTAAAAAAGTAATGAAAAGAAGCACGCTCCAAAACCCAATTGACTCAACATAATGAAGAAGGTGACTATTACGAGACTTATTGCTAGGTATTTAGTGAATTTTGGATAACCAATCAAATATTGCAGCCTGTTGGCGTTTGTTTTTGTTCTATTTTTTTTGCTGCTAGAATAGAACAAAAGAGTCGCAAAAGTTAGAGGGATCAATAGTAAACTATACATAATCAAATTTTTTAAAAGCGGGCTCAAGATTGATGAATGTTCCAACTATAGTAAACCTAGAATCAAGAGCCCACATCAGCATAATTAAAGAAATATGGGATAAATAATCATCACTTATTTAGCGTTTTAAGATTTTTCAGATCAGCACTTGATTTTTCATCAATCCTTAAGCGTTATGTTCAAGACCGAAACAAATTGTTTGCTGTGAGCTAATTGGGTGTTATTGAATGTTTAAAATCTTAGTTTTTCGTTAATTAAAATTTATAGCCTACTGTTAATTTGAAGTTTCTGGGCGCCCCTGCTTGCCATGAGTATACTTTACTTGAGGGGAAACTACTCATTCCGCCTCCTTCTATTAGATATCTGTCCATTAAATTTTGAACATTTAAATTAGTATACCAATTATCCTTATGGTAATTTAGGCCTGCATCAAAGCGATAATAATCTTCAATATTTCTTTCGGGAAGTTCATTGGAATAACTCCCTGTTGCACGATCTATGTTACTATTGATTCCAGCCATTACACCTAAACCCCTCAAAGCAGAAAATTGTAGTTCATAATTTAACCAGATATTAAAGATATGCATGTCTGAGCCTGCTAAACGTTGTCCTTTATAAAAACTAATTTTGTCCTCAGTATTGACCCCTTCATTCACCTTTGATATTTTTCCATCAGTATAAGCATAGTTTGCAATCATATTTAATCCTTTGAAAATTTCACCTTTTAAATCAAATTCTACCCCTTGAATTTTTTTCTGACCAATTTCAACAACATCTTCCGGTCTGGGCCCATATGAAGTTAGTTCATGATTTTTGGTGATTTTATAAAAAGCCAATGAAGTATTCCATTTTCCATCGGCCCAGTTTTTTTTGGCACCGAATTCGATATTGTCCCCTGTAATGGGTTTGATTTGACCGCCATCGTGAAGATTTCCTTCTCTTTGTGGCAAAAAGGCTTGATCATAAAGACCGTAAAGGCTGGTATTTTTATCTATGGAGAATGAAAGCCCAAGTCTGGGTGTAATCTTTTTACTATTAATAGCAGGGTCTCCCCAAGTACCAACGGACATTGAAGTATAGCGAGCTGCCAAGGTCAAACGAAGTTTATTCCTAAGCAAAGCTAATTCGTCTTGAATATAAATCGAAGAATATGAGGTATTCATTAAACCTCCTCCTAAAAACGCCCTTGTTCGAAGATCTATTGATCTGTCAAAGGATAAATCATGGGTATCAAAACGATAATCTGGGTTATAGGGATCAAATTCTCCATTTATACTGTCTAATTCAATTCCAGTATTCCAATCAGCAAAATATTCTTTTTTACCTAGATCTAGCCCGGCCAGTATTTTGTGTTTGATAGTGCCCGTGTTAAACTGACCATTAAGAAAGAGTTGCCCCAATTGCATTTCACTATGTGCGTCCCATATATCTGTCTTTCTAATTATTTTACCGTTGGGGAAGACATCTTTTGGCCAGCTGCTAGCACCGATTTGATCATAATTGAAATATGAACCTTGAGCTGTCAATTTCCAATTGGAAGAAAATTCATGTTCGAGAGATATAAATAAACTCTGATCATCAATATTTAATGGTTCGTGACCGGGCGAAGAAAAGGTGAAATCACGAGGTAATTTTTTAAAACCAAATGGTGAAAACAAATAGGCTGAACCAATATCAGTCATTTTAGCATGTTGGTATGTGTATTCAAAAATTGCCTTGGTTTTGTCATCCAATTGGTAGGATATAACAGGTGCAATAACGAGTCTTTTGGAATCTTCATTTGGTCTGAAAGATGCGTTAGAACTTCCAGCTATATTTAACCTGTATAGTAGTTTTCCATTATTAGAAAGTCTACCATCCAAGTCGAGTGTTGTTCTGTATAAGTCAAAACTACCTAAAGAGAATGTGGCGACACCTTTTTGTTCTCCTGTTGGTTTTTTAGTTACGACGTTATAAATTCCTGCTGGATCTCCGCTGGACATCATGAATCCCGCAGGTCCCTTTACAAATTCAACACGTTCAACCATGGCCATATCTTCTGACAACGGACCCCAATTTGAAGCTACAATATTCATCCCATTTCGGAAAGCTTGTATTTTTGACCCCCTCATTTTTATATTGACGTATAAATCATTCCAATGAGTTTGCCTGCTTATACCACTGACATTTCTAAATAAACCATCCGCTAAATTGAAAGATTGCTGTTTGTTGAGAATTTCAGAATTGATGATTTGTATATTTTGAGGTAATTCAATCAAAGGAGTTTGTACACGTAAACTACTTGATACCTTTTGTTCAACCGCTCCTTTATATCCATTTACTAGAACCTCTTTGATATTATTTTTACTTTCTTGTAGTATAAAATCTAAAGTTCTTATTTCTCCATCCTTCAGGACTAGATTGATGGCTTGGGAAGTAAATCCGACATGTTTTGCTCTTACCACATAGGTTTGAGCTGATAAATTTCTGAATTCATACCGGCCAAGAGAATCAACCTGAAGTTTCTGTCCAGTATTTAAGGATACTAATACATTTTTAGCGGGACGGTTTTTTTCTGTTTGAATGCGCCCCCGAATTATTCCCGTTTGAGCATAACTGAATGAAGTCAATAAGGATAATATAAATAGGAGAGTAAGGTTTTTCATTTTTTAATAGGTAATAGTTTAAAAATTATGGTTCATGAGATAGAACCGATGAATTAAATTCTGTTTTTAATGTCAATTGTGCACGATAACTTGAATGAGTTAATGCTGTCGAAAATATAGGAATGTATACCTTCTTGAGGATGTGTGAGGAGGGGTAATCTGAATTGCTTTAATTACGATTTTCATATTTGTTAATGTTAAATGACTATTTAATCCATTAACTGTTTAGGAAAGGACCGCATTGTATTTTGTTATAGGAATAGTATGCCTATAATTTTTTATCTTGCAGGTCCTTTCATACTAACAGTGTGGTAAAGGTGATCATGGCAGCTTGCTGTTATGATCAACTAATATTAGTTACAGCTAATATTAGATTTTGCGTCATGCAAAGATTACAGTCTTCTGCATGGCGCTCTTTTGTTTTTAGTCTAGATGGATAGAATTTTACTCAAATTTTATTTAGACTAATTATAAACAAAGGCAAATATAATATGAAAATCTTTTTTTGCAACATTTTTTTTCTTAATTCGGGTAATTAGATTTCATTTGTATGAAAATCATAAAGTAAAAATTTTCTTAATCTATCAATTCATTCAGCGGATTCATTGAGAGTAAGAAAGTCACACGATCCAAAATTTCCAACCTTAATTTTTTGATGTAACATTTTTTTGAGCACCAAGCAATGACTTGTCCCTCTTTTAAATCCTGCAGGTTAGAATTGATCTGAAATTCAGAATCAGATTTATTCAATATTTGCAGGGCAACTGTGCTTGGATTAAAATGATTTTTTCGATATTTGAAATAACATTAACGTTTTAGTAAGCATTTAAAGTAGGATTCCGTTTTGCGAATAGCCAAAAAAATGCAAACATACTTATATACCTAAAAAGATGAAAAGAACAACTAGATTATTATTACTAATTTCTATGGCGGTGTTAACTGATTTAACACTTCATGCCCAAAGTTGGGAGCACACAAATGATGACCGAAAGGTTGCTATCGAGATCGATACGATAGTGAAAAAAGGATTTACACTAATATGGATTAACAAGGATAAGGACTTTAATGATCTCCTGAAAAAAGAATTAATTTCAACTTATTTTCAGAATTATCCGAAACTAGTGAAGAAATTTAATAAAGGATCAAGGAAGGAAGTAACTTTTGTAATCGATCCTGATTATAAAGGGGTTGCCGCGACGGCAGGAGGGATTGTCCGTTACAGTCCAAGTTGGTTTTCGAAAAATCCAAAGGACATCGATGTCGTAACGCATGAGGTTATGCATATTGTTCAAGCTTATCCTAATAATTCCGGTCCATGGTGGGTTACAGAAGGAATAGCAGACTACATCCGGTTCAAATATGGAGTGGCGAATGAACAAGGCAACTGGAAATTACCTGAATTTAATGAGAAACAAAAGTATTCTGATTCATACAGAGTTACAGCGCGATTTTTTCATTGGATTGAAAAAAATGTAAAGAAAAATTTCGTTTTGAAATTAGACAAAGCTATGCGTGAAAAGTCTTACTCAGAGGATTTTTGGGAAGAAGTAACCGGTAAGTCAATTGATACTCTTTGGTCAGAATACGCTAGCAACCCAACCATTTAAAAATGAAGATTATGCGTTATTTTAAAATCGGAAAACTATTTTTATTAACAATGTTACCATTCCTAGGTATCTCCCAGGTTCCACTTACTCAATATGTTAAGCCTTTAATCGGAACAGCAAAAATGGGACATACTTTTCCTGGTGCTACAGTGCCTTTTGGTGCAGTACAGTTAAGTCCAGATACAGATACTATTCCTTACGCAGTCAATGGGAAATATAACGGAGATGTCTATAAATACTGTGCTGGTTATCAGTATACTGATCCAACCATAGTAGGATTTTCTCACACACATTTTTCAGGAACAGGACATTCAGATTTAGGTGATATTCTAGTGATGCCGACACAAGGTGAAGTGCAACTAAATCCGGGTACTGCCGAGCATCCGGAAAATGGATATAGATCTCTCTATAGTCATGATAATGAAGTTGCTGAAGCCAATTATTATAGGGTAAAACTTGATGAACATCAGATTCTTGCCGAATTGACCACAACAAATAGAGTAGGCGTACATCGCTATACTTTCTCGAAATCAAATCTTTCGCATTTAATTTTAGATTTAACCGCTGGTATTTACAATTATGAAGGAAAAAATGTCTGGACTGTTGTGAGAGTTTTGAATGACTCAACAATCACAGGATACCGGCAGACCAACGGATGGTCGAGAACTCGGACAGTTTATTTTGCGATTAAAACATCCAAACCATTTAAAAGTTATGGATCACAATACGCAGATAAGGATGTTCCATATAAGGGGTTCTGGAGAAAATTTGATCAAAAGGATAATTTTCCTGATTTAGCCGCTCATAACATCAAAATGAATCTTGATTTTGATACGGAGGAAAATGAACAGATTATGATGAAAGTCGCTATTAGTCCGGTTAGTATGAAAAATGCTTTGGAAAACATGAATGTGGAGACACCGGATTGGGATTTTCAAAAAGTAGTTGACAAAGGAAAAAAAGCATGGGAAAACGAATTGGGTAAGATCCAAGTCGATATGTTGAACAATGAAGATTTAGTGAATTTTTATACTTCCGTATATCATGCCAATTTAATGCCAACCCTTTATATGGATGCAAATGGAGAATATAAAGGTCTGGATCAGGAGGTTCATGTTGCCAAGGGATTTACAAATTATACTTCATTCTCATTATGGGATACATTTAGAGCATTTCATCCTTGGTTAAATTTAGTTGATCCGAATCGAAATTCAGATATGGTTTCCTCAATGTTGGCTCATTACAATCAATCAGTGTTAAAGATGTTGCCCATATGGTCTCATTATGCAAACGATAATTGGTGTATGAGTGGATACCATTCAGTATCAGTGATAGTGGACGCCATTATAAAAGGTGTTTATAAAGGGGATCCTGAGGAGGCATTGAATGCCTGCGTCCAAACTGCAAATACTAGAAGGTATGAAGGAATAGGAGCTTATATTGATTTGGGATATGTACCTGATGATGTAAATGGAACCTCAGTATCAAATACGTTAGAATATGCCTACGATGATTGGTGTATTGCGCAATTGGCAACCAAGTTAGGGAAAAATGACATTGCAATCGTATTTAATAAGCGAGCTGAATCTTGGAAAAATCTTTATGATGAGAAGATAGGTTTTATGCGTCCCAAAAATAGTAAAGGAGAATTTAGAGAAGAATTTGATGTTCTCGAAACTCATGGACAAGGATTTATAGAAGGAAATACTTGGAATTATTCCTTATATGTGCCTCATCAGCCCTTGGAAATGATGGAGGTTATGGGGGGAGCGAAGCGATTTGAAATCTATTTGGATTCGCTTTTCACGATGCATTTGCCTGATAAATATTTTGCAAATACAGAAGATATCACTAGAGAAGGAATCATTGGGAATTACGTTCATGGCAATGAACCTTCTCATCATGTGGCTTATTTATACAATATGACCAAAAGTCCATGGAAGGCTCAAGAACGGATAAGACAAATCATTCGTAATCAATATAATAATGGGGCAGACGGATTGGGTGGAAATGATGATTGCGGTCAAATGTCTGCATGGTATTTGTTTTCTTCTTTAGGTTTTTACCCTGTGGCCCCCGGTTCAGATGATTATTGGTTAGGAAGCCCGTTGGTGAAGACCGCGAAAATTCAATTGGAAAATGGCAAAGAATTGAAAGTGATAGCGAAGAATCAGTCTGAGAAAAATGTGTACGTAAGTAAAGTCTTTTGGAATGGTAAAGAGCTGAATGATTATAAAATAAAGCATTCTATGATTTCCTTAGGTGGTGAATTGCAATTTGTGATGAGCTCTAAACCTAGAAAATAACAAAAAATGTTCTAATCTAGTAAATAGTAACCAAGTTTATTAACTTGTTAAAGGGCCAAAGAGTTAGGTTAGAATTATCGGTTAAGACTTTGATCTTTCGTCTGATTTATCATAATATGCGATACATTATTCATATGTCATCGCATATTATTTATAACATCACCTTTATTTTATCGGGATAGCTTTACTCGTCTTCAAGCAAGCTATTTTTAAGCATTATACTGGAGTCATTTTTACTTTCGAGCTTGGAAATGGTATTTTTATCATATCGGTGCACCCCATCTAAGGATCCAAACCAAATACTTCCATCATTTGCTTCCAGAATTCCAAAAATCATGTCTTCATTTGTTTTTATTACTTCAGGATTTCTATTGTTTTTGGAAAATGACTTGAGAAGATAACGGGAAAGGGTCCAAGAATTTTGGTAATTATTAGTTTTTAAGTGTTTTCTGAAATTTTTCGACTTATAATTGTTCGAGCTCGTCCAGATGTTTCCATTTTTATCTTCGTAAATATAACCAATAAAATTTTGCGTGTATTTCGTCAGTACACCCCCTTTACTGCGCCAGAGACCGTCGTTCCCGCCGATCCAAACATTACCTTCTTTATCTTCAATTATACATCGCACATTTTTAAAAAATCTCCCCTCAGGCGTGAAAGAAATAAATGTTTTTCCATCATAAATGCAAATACCTTCTTCCGTGCCAAACCAAAATTTTCCGAATTTATCTTGAATTATGGAATGAACATTATTACTTGGTAATCCGTCTTTTGTTGTGAAGTTTCGAAACGATTTTCCATCGTATTGGCTCACTCCTCCTTCCGTACAGAACCAAATATTACCTAGCTTATCTTCGTAAATTTGGGTTGCTTTATCGTTAGCGAGTCCATTCTTGCTTGTGAAATTAGAAAAAGACTTGCCGTCATAATAATAAACACCCGAACCGATGGAAGAAAACCAAAAATTCCCTTTTTTATCTTCTAAAACTGAGAAAAATCTAGCGGAACTTACTTCCCTGGTAACATTAGTAAAAGATTTTCCATCATACCGAAAGACGCCATCCCATGAAGCAATCCAAATATTGCCCTTACGGTCTTGTTTGATATTGCGAACAATCGTTTCTGGTCCATTTGATGTCTCAATTTTTTCGGTTTGAGACTTAATACTTTCACTTGAGTGGTCTACTTTTTTTCGTCCTGTGCAAGAAGTGATTAAAACCAGTATTATAAACAGAGAGAGATTGCGGTTATATTTCTTCATTTTGCTTCTATTATTTATATCATATTTTAGTAAACTTAAAAAAAAACCAGACTCCCAGGGTTCTAAAAGATTCGCTTTTAGGATCAAGCTATAAAAACCTTCTTTTAGTTTTTCTACGTCTATAAAAGAGATCTTCTTTCTAAGAAGATTAATCATATCGATAAAATGAGATTGACGTTGAAACCTCATTAATTTCAAAGTGATGAATAAATATTTTAAACTCATTTGGCTAAATTACTTTGCTCTATTCTTGTATAAGGAATTTTTATTGTAAATAAAAATGTAAACTTTGTAAATAAATCTCAATATTATGTTTGGTTGCAGAAATTCCTTCATTGGGAAATATAGGTATTTATTCGGTTCGATATTAACCTTATTCATTTCCATAATATCCGTGGCTTTTAGTATGAAGTTGAGAAGCGATTTTGACACCGCTAGAACGGAAGTTCTGCTTCGTCGGATCGGACATGAGCTGCTCTTGCAGTCGGCAGACAGTATATCAAGAGTACTCCCGGTGTTAAGGATGGCAAAAAACGAGTATCAGATCAGATTTGAAAATGATCTTACTTTTCAGCCTGACTCACTGGTGAATACTACTAGACGTTTGTTAGCAACGGATCCGCAATTCCGAAATTATATTGTCAATGTTCTGAATTGTAAAAACACTAGTGTAGCCTATGGATTCGCTATATCTGAGAATAAAAAGGACGATATTGTGGCTTGCTTAGGTAGAGTGCAACCAAGGGGATGTTATAGGATTAACATTCAAATCAAACCAATAGAAATAAGTAATGCATATATTTTTGGTAGCCAGCCATTTTTAACATTTGTTGGATTTATAGTTCTGAGATCTGTTAGATATAAGAGGGAATCATAATAAAATGGTTTAATACAATAGCGATCAAATCTTGATGATATTAAATTTTATGATTCAAAATAAATTGAAAAAAAATAAAAAGCTTAAAAATCAATGACTTTACTTTCCCACAGAATATTATTTTTGATTAATTCATTAGAACTACTATATTTGCAACGTTCTCTAGGGAATGCCCAGGTGGCGGAATTGGTAGACGCGTTGGTCTCAAACACCAATGAAGCAATTCGTGCCGGTTCGATCCCGGCCCTGGGTACAAAAGCCCTCTTTACAATATGTAGAGAGGGTTTTCTATTAACAGATAATTTGGACTCACAGCGGATCGAGCAGAATTCGGATCAAGCTGAATTCTTGGGGGGAATATCAAAAATTTCTTAGTTTAGCATTATCCTTTGCAAGAAGCTGAACGTAAATTACTCTCCCTATTGATGCCCGAAGGGCTTTTGGAATACTTTCAGATTTTAGAAGTCGATCAGGTCGACAATCAACTCCACATTTATTTAGATGAGCTTAATATTGCTCCGACAGGCTATGAGAACAGCAAGTTGGAGTCAAAGGGCTTTATGCCTTTCACCGAGATTTCGGACTTTCCCATTCGAGGCCAGAAAGTTACGCTACATATCCGCCGTCGTCGCTGGACGGTTCTGGATACCGGAGAGATCATTACAAGAGATTGGAACCTGCTGCGTGAGGGTGCTCGAATGACTACGGAATTCGGGCTTTTTTTAAAGAAGATATTTGGATAACCATCCTGTAAGCGCCCAATTGGTAGGATTGTTCTTCCAAATGGACGGCACACAGGATTAAAATGAAACTAAGACTGTTAAAAAGTTTAACATATTTCGAATTAAACGATTGAACTTTTTTTCGCTCCAAAGAATGTATGAATCAACTGAAAGATATTTAAAAACAGCAATGAATATGAAAAAGATACTAACATTAGCAGCATTATTTGTAGGCCTCAGTATTTCTGGCATGGCTCAGGATTCGACGAAGAATATAAAATCTGAGGTACGAAAAGAGGTTAAAAACAAAAGATCTTCTCGTGACCAAAAGATGAAAAATAAATCTCCCGAACAAGTTGCGAGATTAAAAACGGAGAGATTGGATAAAGAGTTGAAGTTTAGCGATCAACAGAAAAAAGACGTTTATGCTTTTCAATTAGATAAGGCACAAAAATGGAAAAATAAACGAAAAGAAATGAGGGATGAACGTCAAGTTCGCAGGGAAGAAATGAAAGCCGAGTTTAAGGAATTTCAAGAATTATTGAGTCCCGAACAAAGAGAAATTTTAAAAAATAAGCTTGCTCACAATAAAAAAGATCGAATAAATGACTCTATTAAAGATTCTAAACGGAATCAAATGAGACATAAAAGAAATAGAATCAAAACACCAGTTGAGAAACAGGTGATGGATAAAACAGTAGAAAGTTCAAATGGTTAATTTAGGTTTATAGGTTAGTGGTTAGTTTAAATGACTCAAGGTCTTGCAAATGCAGGGCCTTTTGTCATTTGTAAGACATACTGTTCAT
>NZ_JCAXEC010000028.1:0-18877 GCF_059758715.1 Sphingobacterium sp. GQ94 | reverse complement strand
CTCAGCGTCTTGCAAGGTACATTTAGTTTAAGACTGCTAAACTAACATTTTTTTTATTGCCCCCCAAGAATTCCGATTGATCCGAATGTTGGTTATGGTGTTAAAACGGAAAAAATATACTAAACAAAAAACTCACTTTAAATTATGATTAAAGTGAGTTCTAAGTACGCCAAAAGGGATTCGAACCCCTGACCGTCGGTTTAGAAAACCGATGCTCTATCCAGCTGAGCTATTGGCGCCTCATTTTGTGAAGCAAAAGTAGCTATTTGACTGTTAATACCAAAATATTTTAATGTTTTTTTGATATAACCAGGTTAACTGATTGCCAACCAATAGGATATTTTTGACAAGTACGAGGCTATTAAATTGAGTAGCAGATTCAATTAACTTAAAACTCTTAGGGGCTAAAAGATATTTTTAAAGTTAAGAACTTAAAAATCAGCTCTATTTTACAATAGAGACTGATTTATCACGAATTATTTTCAATTATTGTTTGGAGATAACAAGAGAATTTGTACTTTTGTCGCGGAGAGTTGGCAGAGTGGTCGAATGCGGCAGTCTTGAAAACTGTTGACTGTCACAGGTCCGGGGGTTCGAATCCCTCACTCTCCGCTGAAAGGGTCTTCATCATGAAGCCCTTTTTTTTTGTATATCAGCAATCCATCACATACAAACTTAAGAAAGGTGTTTAATAGGCAATAGTAGTTGATAGAGAGTTAATGCGTCCTATTAAACAAAATCTTTTGCTTTATTAAAAAAGGCAACCACATATGCTGATATGATTATCAAAAAGAGGAAATAAATTTTAATTCACTGGCTTTGAAATTCGAGCTGGAAGCGGCATTGGGAGGGGGAGTAGGATGTTGCTGGATGATGATATTTAAAAATTCAATGGGAAATTGAGTGAAAAACTCTTGGCATGAAGATCATATATTAAGTTTTTTTGATACACAAACATGAAACCTATATAATCTACCTCCGTTTGGTCAATTTTGAAGGTATGATCAAGCAATCATTTTTTGATTATAATTAACTTGGATTCGCACTTCATGCTTCATTGTTAAGTCAATATATTCGTTATCTAATTAAAAACAAGAATTATGAAAATCAAAGAAATTAAACGCCACAATTTGTTTGCTTATAGAAGACTACGCAGGACTATTGGATATCTCGGCATTTTCCTTCCTATAATTTTAGTTCTATTGTCTGTGTTCAGATTTTTTAACACCGATATCCAACCCTCCATAAGCCATTATTACTTTACCAATTTAAGGGAGATCTTTACGGGAACAGTTTGTGCTGTGGGTTTTTTCCTGATTTGCTATAAAGGTAATGGGAATAGGATTATATGGAAAAACGATAATCTTCTTACCAATATTGCGGGGTTTATGGCAATAGGGATAGCCTTTATACCTACCGATCCCGTAAAGGGAGCTTGTATGGACTGCACTCTTATTGCATTTGGTCTGAAAGAATTACATTATGGATTTGCTGCCGTGCTCTTCCTTATTTTCTCCTTGTTATCCATAAACGTATTTACTATTGGTCAACAAGCTAATAAAGATATCCCTGTTAGCGTGCTTAACGAGAACAACATTTATCGTGTCTGTGGCTATTCGATATTGCTTTTCATCGTTTTGATTCCATTTAACCTATTTGATTATTCAACACTTGTTTTTGAAGCATTATCCCTTTGTATGTTCGGCACCTCATGGTTGGTAAAAGGAAGAGCCTTGGGTGACCAAGGCATTATAGGTGAGAAGCTTTATAGGGAATATAATATCTGTAATACCGAGGAAATAGCTGAGGGATAAGTTTTCTATAAGGTTGAGATAAGTTCTATACTCATGGTTCTTCACCGCCTTACACGTTAGCACATTTGTAACTTTATATTTACGGGTATGTTTGACTGAATTAAAGATTTTGAGATTTTTATTTATAGCTTAGTGTTTAAATCAAAAAAATAATCGATATGAAGTGTCCTACTTGCAATGTGAATTTGTTAATGAGTGAAAAGAATGGAATCGAAATAGATTATTGCCCTGAATGTCGTGGTATATGGTTAGATCGAGGTGAGCTTGACAAGATCCTAGAACGGTCAAGTGATCATTACTCAAAAAAAGAGAATTATGGAAACGATCATAATCAATACGGCAATAGAGGCCGTGATAATGATTATAATAAAGGGTCATCTCACAAAAGAAAGTCATTCTTAGGTGACATTTTTGACTTCTAAGGTTTAAGTATCTTATATGATCTATCCGACAGTAATAAACCTAGATTGGGTAGATCATTGTCTATCGGCATAGCTTGCCAGTACTATTAATATCCCACCGTCTTTTCTGATCATATTATTGATGAGAATTTCTTGATTATCCTAATTTTACCAATAGAGACAAACTTTTGTTGGTAACACAATCACTTTTTTATCTTTAAAGGTAGAGCTTAATAGAGATTGAGTTTGTTTCTAATTGAAATGTTCAGAAGGAGAACCTATAATTTGTATCTTTGTTTTTTATAAAATAGAATAGGTTCTATGTCAGTAAAAATTGGAGTAATAGGTAGTGGGAGTTGGGCGACTGCAATGATAAAGATGTTGACGGACAATCAACAGGAAAAGCAAATAAATTGGTGGGTCCGCAAAAAAGAAGATATCGATTATATCCTTCAGTACCACCATAATCCATCATACTTAAGTGCTGTAGAGATTAAGCTACCTAAGGAAAATTTATTTACACAGGCAAAACAGGTTATTTATAATTCTGATATTATTATATTGAATACCCCTGCAGCATATTTAGAAGATGCACTGGAGGACCTGAAACCTTCTGATTTGCGAGGGAAATTAATAGTCTCGGCTATCAAAGGAATTGTACCCTCAGTAAAAATGGTTATAGGAGAATACCTGTTTAAAAAATTTAATTTTCCATTGGAAGATATTGTTGTTGTTGCAGGACCTTGTCATGCTGAAGAGGTCTCGCTGGAAAAGCTGTCCTATTTAACTTTTGCGTCCAAACATACACTAAATGCAAAGCGAGTCGCAGAATATTTTAACACACATTATATCAAGACAATAATATCAAATGATGTTTTGGGTGCAGAATATGGAGCGGTTCTTAAAAATATTTATGCACTAGCTTGTGGTATCTGCCATGGGCTTGGCTATGGGGATAACTTTCAAGCTGTATTGATTTCAAATGCCATTCGAGAAATGGAGTATTTTGTCAATATTATTGATCCGCAAAAACGTGAGATTAATCAATCGGCCTATTTAGGAGACCTTTTAGTTACATCCTATTCTCAATTCAGTCGCAATCGTACCTTTGGGAATATGATTGGCAAAGGTTATAGTGTGAAATCTGCGCAATTGGAGATGAATATGGTGGCCGAGGGTTACTTTGCCTCAGGCTGTATTCAGGATGTTATCTTAAGAAATAAAATGAATATGCCTATCTGCAATACGGTTTACAATATATTGTATAACAATTACCCTGCAACAAGTGCTGTTCGAAGTCTAACAGAAAAACTTACGTAATGATAAGTAAAGAGCAAATTGCCGAAAAATACCGAGAAATTCAGGATGAAATAACAAACGCTTTAGAGAAGCTTGATGGAAAAAGCAAATTTAAAGAAGAGATTTGGGAAAGAGAAGGAGGAGGGGGTGGTCGAACTCGAATTATTGAACATGGTGACATTTTGGAAAAGGGAGGAGTTAATTTTTCAGCTGTTCATGGACAATTGCCTGAACAGATAAAAGAGGCATTCAACGTAGATCAAAATGAGTTTTTTGCTACTGGAGTATCTATTGTTATTCACCCCAATAATCCTTTGGTTCCTATCATTCATATGAACATTCGATATTTTGAGCTGAACGATAAAATCAAATGGTTTGGAGGAGGAATTGATTTGACGCCACATTATGTCAATGATGAAGATGCAAAATATTTTCATACGCAACTCAAAGAAATTTGTGATCAATATAATTTAGCTTTTTACCCAGAATTCAAAGAATGGGCAGATAATTATTTCTATATAAAACATCGAGAGGAAACCAGAGGTATTGGTGGGATCTTCTATGATAAACTCACTCCAGAAAAAGCTGGGATCAGTTTGGAAGAAATTTTTAATTTTTCTTGTTCTCTTGGAAGATTATTTCCGAAACTTTATACGGAATTGGTCGATAGACACCGGAATACTGTTTATAACGATCAACAAAAAAAATGGCAACTATTAAGAAGAGGTCGTTATGTTGAATTTAACCTCGTTTACGATGCAGGAACCAAATTTGGATTAGAAACCAATGGTCGTATTGAATCCATTTTAATGAGTTTGCCGGAACAGGCAAATTGGGCTTATAACTTTCAAGCGGAAAAGGAATCCCAGGAGGAAAAAACACTTTTACTACTAAAAAAGGGAATTAACTGGATTGGTTAATTTTTTCACTTACTATATTTCATGATAAAATTTGAAAAATTCACCCTTGAAAATGGGTTAAGAGTTCTAGTTCATGAGGACTCCTATAGTCCCATGGCCTGTGTTAATATACTCTATGATGTCGGCGCTCGAGATGAAAGTGAAGATAAAACAGGGTTTGCCCACCTTTTTGAACATTTGATGTTTAGTGGGTCCATCAATATTCCCAATTATGATCAGCCTTTGCAAAAAGTGGGTGGCGAAAATAATGCATTCACCTCGAATGACATCACGAACTATTACATTACCCTTCCAGCTAATAATTTAGAAACTGCCTTTTGGTTAGAATCTGATAGAATGAAAGAACTGGCGTTTAGTGAACAGGGTCTAGAGGTGCAGAGAAATGTTGTTATAGAAGAGTTTAAGCAACGATATCTAAATCAACCTTATGGTGATGTATGGTTAAAATTAAGAGACCTTGCATATAAAGTTCACCCGTATAAGTGGGCCACAATTGGAAAAGAAATTAAACACATAGAAGAGGCTAAGATGGATGATGTGAAAGCATTTTTTCGCAGATTTTATACCCCCAATAATGCAATAATGGCCATAACAGGGAATGTGAAGCTAGAACAAGTTAAACAACTAGCTCAAAAATGGTTTTCTGATATTCCTTCAGGAGAGATAAATGTTCGAAATTTACCTGTTGAACCTATTCAAACAGAAGCTAGGGTTCTAGATGTGATCACCGATGTACCCGTGGACAGTATCTATATGGCCTTTCATACGATAGATAGGTTACACGCAGATTATCAAACAGTAGATTTGCTAACTGACATTTTATCCAGAGGTACCTCTTCCAGATTATATAGGAGACTCGTGAAAGAAAAAAATCTGTTTAGTGAAGTTAATGCTTATCTTTTAGGGAGTATCGATAATAATCTGCTAGTTATCGAAGGAAAGCCTCTGGAATCAGTTTGTATGCAGCAGGCAGAAGAAGCCTTGTGGGTAGAGTTAAATGAACTGACTTTAAATGAAGTTAACCATAGTGAGCTTACCAAGGTGAAGAATAAGATTGAGTCCACTTTAGTCTTTTCTGAACTCTCTATATTAGATAAAGCAATGAATCTATCCTTTTATGAATTACTTGGAGATGCAAACGCTTACAATGAAGAAATTGAGAAATACCTTTGTATAACACCACAGGATATTAATAGAGTATCAAAAGATATTTTTAAAATTGAAAATTCTTCTACACTAAAGTATCATGCTAAAAAGAAAGGTGAACATGCTCAATAGAAATCAGGCACCCGATATACATCAGATTGATGATATTATTTTGAAACAGCCGGAGCAGCTAATTTTTGAAAATGGGTTGAAAGTTTTTATTTTTCGCGCTCCAGAACAAGAACTTATCAAAGCGGAATTTGTTTTTAAAAATATTTTTGACACTCCTGAAAACCCCGTTAGAAATACCGCTCTAAGTTCCATGTTGAAGGAAGGAACAGACCAACTTTCGAGTGCCCAAATCGCTGATGAAATAGATGCATATGGAGCATATTTGATTCCCGAATTCAGTTTTGATTATAATGCCCTTACACTTTATACCTTACGCAAACATGTGGATGCGGTGCTGCCGGTCGTTCATCAGGTTCTAACCAATTCAATCATTCCAGATTTTGAACTACAAACCTTTATTCGAAACAACAGCCAAAGCCTACAGATTTCTTTGGAGAAAAATGAATTTATATCTAGACGTTTGTTTTATAAAGAATTGTTTGGGGAATCTCGGTATGGTTTACCTGTTACAGAAAAGCTCTTGGGCAACCTTAATTCAGAGGATCTTTTGAGACTTTATGGTCAACAGATTCAGCCGCAAAATGCAACTTTATTTCTTTCTGGAAATATTACTGATCAGGTGGTGGAATTATTTAAATCCTATTACGGAAATCAGTGGGAGAATGAAAAGGTCCTTAATCAGATTCCTCCTAGTTTTTCAAATAAGCTAAACGCAGAGCTGATTTATTTAGAGAAACCTGCAGCATTACAATCTGCTATTCGGCTTGGTGGATTCGGTATTCAACGAGAACATGCTGATTTTCCCGCTTTGCAATTCGTGAACACTTTATTTGGAGGTTATTTTGGATCCAGATTAATGAGCAATATTCGAGAAGAAAAGGGTTATACCTATAGTATTGGTTCAACGGTTGCTAATTTAAATCATGCTGGTTTTATTTCCATAGCAACAGAAGTCGGTTCTGAACATACCAAAGATACGCTAAACCAAATTCAACTTGAAATGACAAAACTTCATGAGAATTTAGTTCAGCAAAAGGAAATTGATTTGGTGCAAAATTATATGTTAGGCGGAATGCTGGGAAGTTTAGAATCTATTTTCTCACACGTCGATAAATTTAAGTCTGTTTATTTCTCGGGGATATCGTTGGAATATTATACCTATTATACGCAAGTAATTAAAAATATGGACGCTAAAAAAATCCAAGAAATCGGTCAAACCTATTTTAATTATGATAAAATGATCAAGATAGTGGTAGGTAAACTGAATTAATCAAAATTTCGTAAAAAAGCCGATCAATCTCCTCTGAGTTGGTCGGCTTTTTTATGAGTTTGAATTATAGTTAACTAGTCTGTTGTATTAAATCCTGTATCGCGACTGATGCTAATGTGCCTCCGAAAGCAGCGGGTAAATAAGACATTGTTCCGTAGGCAGATTTTTTATAATTACTTCCATCCGTGTACAACAAAGAGCTTTTATTAACAGCTTCCGTTGAAAAGACGACCTTTACGCCTTCTCTAATTCCATGTTTCTTTAATTTTTTTCGAATGTGTAAAGAAAGCTTGCAATTGTATGTTTGAGCAATATCTGAAACACGAAGTTTTGTTGGGTCTAATTTACCACCTGCCCCCATAGAGCTAATAAATGGAACTCCTGATTCTAGCGCATGACGAATAAAGAAAAGTTTTGGCGTGATACTATCGATCGCTTCGATACAATAGTCTGGTTTTATTTCTAGCAAGTTTGGTATGCGATCAGGTAATACAAATTCTTGTATTACATTTAATTCCAATTCTGGATTTATGGAAAGTAAGCGCTCTTTCATGATTTGTGCCTTCGGTTCACCATGGTTAGTTGCTAAGGCGGGTAACTGTCTATTCCGGTTAGTAGGGTCAACGGTATCACCATCGATGATTGTTAACTTTCCAACGCCTGATCTTACAATGAATTCTGCAGCAAAAGAACCAACGCCACCCAAACCCAGAACCATCACATGAGCGTTCGCTAATTTTTCTAATGCCTCTCTGCCAATAAGAGCTTCAGTTCGCGAGAGCCAAGATAAATCCTTCATTAATTATATTATATAGTTAAAAACCTGACTAAAATTTTGCATTATTTGTTCTTGCAGTTGCCCCTGTGAAAGGCCTCTGACGCGGCAAAAATAAGCATAAATATCTGAGATTTGAATATGCTTATCATCGGTTTCTAAGAAAAGTTTGTCCAAGGGAATTCGCTTAATCGTTTCGTCCATACCGGACTTAAGAATACTCGAACCTAAAGAAAGGTAATACCCTTGCCTTAGTAATTGTTGGGCCAATACCCAATTTTTTGCATATCCATGCATGATCACTGGAACTCGTACTTGTTTTTTTAATAAGCAACTAACAACTTCTGAGTACGCACGTACACAATGAATGATAATCGGTTTATCTAATAGGCAAGCTAGTTCAATTTGTTTTTCAAAAGCCATCACTTGTTTGGACCATGGAGCAGATATGTTTTTATCTAATCCACATTCACCAACTGCTATGACACCATCCTTGGCTAAATATATTTCTAAAACCTCTAGTTGTTTCTCAAAGTTTTCATCAATATACCAAGGATGAATTCCAGCACTGGCTGGAAATTGGTTCAAATAATCCTTTGAAACCATGCAATTAGAAATTAGGAGTGCACCAGCTTCTGAAGAACCATGATGGGTATGTATATCAATAAACACGTTTACCTATTTTTAGAATTAAAACTAAAGAATTATATTGATTATGTTAATCAACAATTTCACATTTTTCAAATTCTAAGATCACAATTCCGCTTGTTGTATCAATTTTAAAACGTTTTCGTGTTTGATCATTGTCAAATGCTTTGCTGATTTCTGGAACCTGATGAGAGACTTCCAAAATAACTGGAAGACCTTCATAAGGTATTTCAGACCTTGTATAATGGGTGACATGGTCAAATTGTAATTTCTGTTGAATTCCCTGACTCTGGTTTTCGTCCTCCAAAATCAGCGTAACCACCAAGCTCTGTGTCCTAGAATCTTCTTCAGTTTTTACGATTTCAGCGCCAATTAAAGAGTTTATATCGATTGCCATATTTCTGTTTTTATAAGATGGTATACCTCTTAAACAAAGATCTGGCTATTTCGTTTTTTTAAATTAATTATGGCTAAAGGTAAAAGTAGGAATCGGAAAATCTACTAGAAATTTTCCGAAATGGAATTTCGCATCAACAGGGTGTATAAATGCCTTAGCTCTTTTTACAAAGGGATGTTGTTTATCCAAACTGTTGGAGTTGTTAGTCAAAGGGTTATGTTTTTTGTTGAACATGATTTACCTCCTTTATTTTGTTTACTCTGGTCAGAATCTTTCGATGTATTCATGGGGAATCAACAAAAGCTACCTAAAGATAAACTTTAGCATTGGGAAAGTCAATTAATGATAAGATTTTGTTTTTGAAATTTCAATTTGTGATAGGATTGCATATCTTCGTTTCAAAATCTCGAAATTGTTAAAAATCGCACATCATACAGCCTATATCCATCCTTTACCCATTGGTCACCGGTTCCCGATGGCAAAATATGAACTTATACCTGAACAGCTTTTGTATGAAGGAATTGTGCATATTGATCAGTTTTTTGTGCCAGAATTGGTCGAAAAAGAAATTGTGTATCTAGCTCACGATAAAAAATATGTAGATGACCTTCTGGATTTAAATGTGGATCCAAAAATGATGCGAAGAATAGGTTTTCCTCTTAGCCAATCTCTTGTGGATAGGGAACTGTATTTAATCGATGGTAGTATAAAGGCAAGTCTCATGGCAATTCAATATGGTGTTGCTTTTAATACTGCAGGTGGAACTCATCATGCAGGGAAAGATTTTGGTGAAGGATTTTGTTTATTAAATGATCAGGCCGTCGCTGCTGCATATTTGTATAAAAATCATCTAGTAAAAAAAATATTGATCATTGATTTAGATGTTCATCAAGGAAACGGAACAGCCCATATTTTTCAAGATCATCCTGATATAATTACGTTTTCTATTCATGGGGAAAAAAATTTTCCTTTTCTTAAAGAGAAATCCCACTTTGATATTCCATTGAAGGATGGCATCGATGACGAAGAATACCTGATGATACTCTCAGAGAAATTACCTGAATTATTTAATAAGGTTCAGCCAGAATTTGTATTTTATCAAGCCGGAGTTGATGTGCTTGCCAGCGATAAATTAGGTAAGTTTAACTTAACCCAGCAAGGTTGCAGACTCCGAGATGAAAAAGTTTTTTCCATTTGCAAAGATAACCATGTACCTGTGCAGGTGAGTATGGGAGGAGGTTATTCTCAGCACATCAAGGACATTGTAAATGCTCATGTAAATACTTTTCGAACAGCAATTAAAGTTTTTGAATTTTAAATATTTATTATGTTATTTCATCAAGACGCCATATTTGAACATTTGATCATCCA
Source organism: Sphingobacterium sp. GQ94 (assembly GCF_059758715.1). Classification (NCBI taxonomy): domain Bacteria; kingdom Pseudomonadati; phylum Bacteroidota; class Sphingobacteriia; order Sphingobacteriales; family Sphingobacteriaceae; genus Sphingobacterium; species Sphingobacterium sp. GQ94. The sequence goes on along the minus strand of NZ_JCAXEC010000028.1, from coordinate 8,704 downwards.
TCACATCGGCAATAAAAGCCAGGATGAATATTTTACCTTATCCGATCAAGAAATTGATGTTAAAAACGATGAGGTACTAGCTGGATTATTAATGCAATATTTCATGAAACCTTTCGCCAAGATTAATGAAGTATATCGGTTTTACCATCCAAACGATACATTGGAGTTAAATGAAGTTTTTTATTTTTCGAGACAATTATTCAATAAAGAAATTTCATTTTTAGATTTTTCAAAATCAATTGCAAGGTATCTTTTTGAGGTGAGTGAGCATCCCAAAATTAAATCTGGTGAACTCTATATTGTCGCTTTGGATAATCTACAAATGGAAGGAGTAAACCACCAAGGGATAGGCATTTTCAAATCCGAAAATAAAGAATCTTACTTGAAAGTCTATCCTCAAGAAAATGGTTTGGGCATCAACTATGAGCAACAAGCGATTAACATCAATAAACTAGATAAAGGTGTTGTGATCATCAACGATGAACAGGAGCAAGGCTACAAGGTCTTGTGTTTAGACCAAACCAATAATTCAGAGGCTGTTTATTGGAAAGACGATTTTTTAAAGTTAAAAACTAGAGATGATAATTTTCAACAGACGGGAAATTTGATGAAAGTGTATAAAAGTTTTGTCAAGGAAAAGATTGATGATGTCTTTGCCATAGATAAGGCTAGTAAAATAGATTTGATGAACCGTTCGATGAACTACTTCAAAACAAAAGAAACCTTTGTGGAAGATGAATTTAATGAAGAGGTTTTAGGTAATCCAGAGGCAATCTCTTTGTTCAAGGATTATAAACAAGATTTTGAAGAGGAATTTCAAGCACCCTTCCAATCTAAATTTGATATTGCTGCACCTGCAGTAAAAAAAATGGCGTCAAGCTATAAATCAGTGCTGAAATTAGATAAGAATTTTCATATTTATGTTCACGGAAAGCGGGAATTCTTAGAAAAAGGCTATGATGAAGACAAAGGGATGAATTATTATAAAGTTTATTTCGAAAATGAAGAATAACTAAATGAAATTACGATCCACTAAGTTTCTTTTGATCACCATGGGAATATTTCTGATGCTGATCTTATTGATTAATATTTTGGTAAGTCATGTTCTTATAGTGGAAAACTATTATAGTCTACGAGTTTACCCTATACTTTCCTTTATTCCAAAAGTACTCTTTGGCTGGATTCCTTTTAGTATAGGAGATATACTATACGCGTTAATCATTTTTATTTTTGCCTACCAGATTTTTAGTATAATAATTCAATTATTCAAGAAAAAATTCCAAGTAGCTTTTATCTGGATTTTAAGACTAGTTTCTACCATACTTTGTTTATATGTTCTGTTTAATATTTCTTGGGCTATAAATTACTATAGGGTTCCTGTCAGTAAACAATTGAATTTGAAAGTAGATACTATCTTACTTGCGGATCATCTTTTTGTGCTTGATCAACATATTTTGCAAGCCAATTCCATAAGGAAAAATTTGGAATTGGAAAAAATGCAAACCTTAACTTTATCTCAAAAGATTGAAGAAATTATGTTCGAGGATAAAGATTTTAACATGTTGTCTAAAACACAGGTCAAAATTAAACAGTCTTTATTCGCCCAAGCTGCCTGTTATTTTGGTGTATCAGGCTATTTTAATCCACTGACTCATGAGGCCCATATTAATCCAGCGATTCCAAAAGCAGCTAATCCTTTTACAATCGCTCATGAACTGACTCATCAAATGGGAATTGGTTTTGAAGATGAATGTAATTTTATTGCATTTGCAAAATTGAAGGATTCAAAGGAGGATTGGTTTAAGTACTCAGCCTATTATCAAAGTGTCCGTTACCTTTTGAATTCCCTGTATTTAGTGGATAAAAACCTTTTTACCCAATACAAAGAAAAACTGTCAATTTTAGTTAAAGGAGACCTTATGGAAGAGCAGAAATTTTGGGAAGGGTATACTGGATGGTTGACCGATATCTCAGGGGTGTTTTACAATCAATACTTGAAACATAATAATCAGGCAGAAGGTATGGCCAGGTATGGAATGGTGAGCCGTTTAATTATTGCTTATGAGAAAAAAAATTAGGCAAACTAAAAGAATGCCTAATTGATAGTTCTTATACCGAAAAGCTTTCCCCACAAGCGCAGGTCCTAGAGGCATTAGGGTTATGAAACTCGAAACCTTTTCCATCTAATCCATCGGAATAATTTAGCTCAGTTCCAGCCAAATAAAGGTAAGATTTAATATCTAAACAGATCTTAATTCCTTTATCTTCACAGAATTGATCTCCTTTTTTTTCTTGGTTGTCAAAGTTCAGTTTATAGGAAAGACCTGAACAACCTCCACTCTCAACAGCTACACGAACAAAATAATGCTCATCGTAGTTTTCTTCTTTCATGATGTTAAGAATGTGTTCTTTTGCTTTATCTGTTATGGTTACCATACTACTGTATCTATCTTATAATATACAAAGTTAAGTAAAGTTCTTTTGAATTCTTTATGGTATTCATCTGACTTCTGTCAAATTAGACCTTCTTTGTACATTTCCCAAATAGGGGATTGATCCCTAATTTGTTTCACGGCCTGTTTGATTTGTGCCACAGCAACATCGATTTGCTCTTTGTCGTTATACTTACTGAAACTAAACCGTAAGCAGCAAAAAGCTTGTTCATCACTCAAGCCCATTGCTTTTAGGACATGTGATGGGTCCCTATCTCCTGAAACGCAGGCTGAACCTGATGAAATTGCAATATCTGGTAGTTTAGTCATCAACTCATTACCTCTTACATACTTGAAATGCACATTACTGGTATTGGGAATTCGAGGAGTATGCTGTGTAACAATTTCTACTTCATCGATTTCTTTTAATATTTTATCTTCAAAATAATTACGTGTTTTTTCGATGTCATTGGCAAAGTCGATCTGTTCAAGGGATGCTCCTAAACCTACAATTTGTGCAACTGGATATGTGCCAGCACGAATTCCGTTTTCTTGGTTTCCACCTTCAATTAGTGCTGGAATCTGGATGGGTTTGCTTTTTCTTCGTATAAATAAGGCGCCAATGCCTTTTGGCCCATGTATTTTGTGCGCACTCATGCATAAAATATCAATTGGGATTTCTAAAAGATCTAGCGGTAGTTTACCAATCCATTGGGTTGCATCGCAAAAAAATAAGGTATTCTTTTTCTGGCACATGGCCGCAATTTCCTTTATGGGGTGGAGAACTCCCGTTTCATTATTGGCAGCCATGATGGAAACTAGAATCGTTTTTTCAGTGATGACCTTATTTAGGGTATTTAAATCAATAGCTCCAAATCGGTCCACAGGAAGATAGGTCATCTCTATACCATGTTTTGTGACACTATTAGCCGTGCTTAACATTGCTTTATGTTCAGTATTGCAGGTAACCATGTGATTCCCTTTGCTCTGATAGGCGCTTGCGATTCCCTTAACAACCATATTAATAGACTCTGTTGCCCCACTTGTGAAAAATACTTCTTTAGGGGTTACATTTAAAAAATCAGCAACCTTTTTTCTTGCCTGATCAACGGCCTGGGCGGATTTACGTCCCAATTTATGCTGTAAGCTAGATGCATTCCCATAGAATTCCCGAAGGAACGGTAGAGTAGCTTGCAATACCTTTTCATCTATCATGGTTGTAGCATTGTTATCAAAATAAAGCGTTCCCATGCCTAAAGTTATTTAAAATATCTACATAATTCCCCTATAGAAAGTATTTTTTTAAATTTGTAATTAAACATATTCACTTATGAATTTCTTAAATCTAGAAAACAGCTTAGAAAAGCTATTCGATGCCATTATTTTAAAGCTACCCAGTATTTTTATTGGGTTCCTCTTGCTTTTTGTAGGTCAATATGTAATTCGATTTACACTTAAATTTATTGATAAACGGTTTGAGAAAAGGAATGTAGACTTATCTATACGTACTTTCATCCGAAGTTTATCGAAAATAATTCTTTATATCTTATTAATTTTAACTGTTGCCAACACAATGGGGATCCAAACCACCTCGTTCATTGCAGCGCTTTCTGCATTTGGTCTTGCTGTAGGTTTGGCTTTGCAGGGTAGCTTATCAAATTTTGCGGGTGGGGTGCTTATTTTGTTGTTTCGCCCATTCGAGGTAGGAGATTATATATCAAGTGATAACGGCTCAACCGGCACTGTGGTAGCAATAGATCTACTTTATTCAACCATCAGTGATGATGACGGAATACGGGTATATAGTCCCAACGGGACTTTAGCAAATTCGGTGATTAAAAATTACACGAAAATAACCTCCAGACGGATGCAGTTTTCTTTGGTTATTTCCTATGATACCAATATTAAGCTAGCCAAAGAAGCAATTCTTAAAATATTACATGCTGATTCGCGTCTTCTACAAAAGCCTCAAGCTGAGGTTGTTGTTGGGGATTTGAAAGAAACAGGAATCACCCTCACGATTAGGGCCTGGGCTAATCGGGATATTTATTGGGCGACTAAGCATGAATTAGCTGAAAATATTAAGATGGTTTTGGCGGATAAAAGTTTTGTATTTCCTACAAATCATATCAAAATTATCCAACAAGACACAGATTCGAACGCATAAGCTGACGAGAACTAATCCATTGAATTCACCAATACATAATATCGGTAAGCTACAATCGCCTGTTGTAGCTTACTGAGTTTGGAAGGATCTTCCTTAGCATATTTTGGTAAAACCTTTTGGTTTATAGTATTCAAAAATTTAAAGAAGCTCTTTTTCATCTTTTTTAGTGAATCAACACATTTAATGCAACTGCCAATAGCGAACCTATGATAGGACCTAACACAGGTACCCAAGCATAAGACAAATCAAAGCCGGCTTTGTTTTTAATGGGCAATAGAGAATGGATAATCCGAGGTCCTAAATCCCTCGCCGGATTGATTGCATATCCTGTTGTCCCACCTAATGATAAACCAATGGCCCAAACTAAAAAAGCAACGGGAATGGCTCCAATTGAACCTAAACCGATTACTGAGTCATCCGAGAGTTTGGCATCCTTGAAGTGAAGAATTGTAAAAATTAATACAAATGTACCTACAATCTCAGAAATTAAATTAACGGGTTGGTTTCTAATGGCTGGTGTGGTGCAAAAGACGGCCTTCTTTGCACCAGGGTCTTCTGTCGCGTTGAAGTGATCTTTATAAATCAACCAAACTATGCTGGCGCCAATCATTGCACCAAGAAGCTGAGCAGCCATATAGATTAATGAAGTTTCCAAGTCCAATTTTCCTAAGGCAAGGTTTGCGATTGTCACCGCCCAATTTAAGTGCGCACCACTATATGGTGCTGCAATATTGACACCAACAAAAACAGCTAAAGCCCAAGCTGTGGTAATGACAATCCAACCACCGTTATTACCATTGGTACCTTTTAATAAAACATTGGCTACTACACCGCCACCTAAAAGGATCATACTGGCAGTGCCTATTAATTCGGCTATAAATGGGGTCATAGGTTTTCTTATATTTAGTTATTGAAATTTTATGAATTATTAGACCAATGTTTTACCGAGTCTACCGCTCTATTCCACTGGGAAAGGTTTTCAGAGAGTTTGGTAGATTTTTTAGCATCTATTCTTTTGTCCTCTACCCACAAGGTTTCCAGTTCCTCTGTATTTTTCCAGAATCCGACAGCTAGTCCAGCCAAAAATGCAGCGCCCATTGCTGTGGTTTCTGTAATTTTGGGTTTTACTACGGTAGTTTTTAATATATCAGCTTGGAATTGAATTAAAAAATTATTTTCAGTAGCACCGCCATCAACCCGCAGTTCTTTAATTTTGGTTTTCGAGTCGGTTTCCATTGCCTTTAAGATGTCGTGAGTTTGGTAGGCGATACTTTCCAGGCAAGCCCTTGCGATATGTGCATCGGTTGTGCCTCTAGATATTCCAAATATACTCCCTCTTGCATTTGAATCCCAATGTGGTGCCCCTAAGCCGGCAAAGGCGGGAACAACATATACACCATTGGTATCCGAAACACTCGTGGCGAGCGCTTCTATATCACTGGAATTTTTGATTATTTTCAATTCATCTCGTAACCACTGGACAACGGCACCACCAATAAAAACGCTGCCTTCTAAGGCGTAAACGACTTCTTTTCCGATTTGCCAAGCGATCGTAGTTACTAGTTTGTTAGTTGATTTTACTGGTTTATTCCCAATATTCATGAGCAGAAAACATCCTGTACCATAAGTGTTTTTTGCCATCCCTTTTTTAATACACATCTGTCCGAACAGAGCCGCTTGCTGATCACCCGCAATTCCTGCAATAGGAATAGACCTGCTCCCTAATTCCATGGAGGTATTACCATAGACTTCTGAGGAAGATTTTACATCAGGAAGTAGAGATTCTGGGATATCAAAAAGTTCTAAAAGCTCTTTATCCCATTTCAATTCATTGATATTATATAACATGGTCCTGGAGGCATTGGTGACATCCGTCACATGTGTTTTTCCATCCGTTAAATTCCATATCAACCAACTATCCACTGTTCCGAAGGCGAGTTCATTTCTTTCGGCTAGTTTTCTAGCACCTTTTACATGATCTAATATCCATTTAATTTTTGTTGCTGAAAAATAGGAATCGATCAATAAGCCTGTTTTTTGTTGAACCATTTCAAGATGGCCGTTTTGGATTAACTCTCCACAATAATCTGCAGTACGTCTATCTTGCCAAACTATGGCGTTATAAATTGGGTTACCCGTTCTTTTGTTCCATACAATTGTTGTCTCCCTTTGATTGGTTATTCCAATTGCTTTAATGGCGTCCAGTTTCAGTTTTGATTTGGCTATGGTTTCTGTTAAAACGGCAAATTGGCTTGACCAAATTTCTTCAGGGTCATGTTCTACCCATCCTGATTTGGGATAGATTTGTTTGAATTCTTTTTGTGATATGTTTACTATTTCTCCCTTTTTATTGAACAGGATAGCACGAGAGCTTGTCGTCCCTTGATCTAATGCAATAATAAATTCTTTCATTTTATATTATTTATAATAGGTTGTATTATAGTGTGTAATAATTGGCTAATTCATTATATTGTTTAATTTCTGATTCCACCCATTGTTCAGATTTGTTTAATTCTTTTGCCATAATTTCAGCAACTTTAGGAGCGGCCTGAATGGAGGCTTTAGCATCTAAAAGTAATAAACGACATCGTCTAGCCAAAAAATCTTCTACTTTTTGAATCATTTCATTATGGCAGGCCCAAACGACTTCGGCCTTAGTGTAGGGGTATCCGTTTACTAAAACCTCCCCCAAAGCTGAATCGTTTTGAATTAGCGCTTGAATCCATTGGTAATCTTTTCCATAATGAGACCAATCATCCTTATTTTTTTCGCTAGTCGATCCATGGATCGAAAGTTCTTTTGTTTTACAGGCTATATTTTGTAAGCCACCCATTTGAATTGCTAAATTAACGGTATCCTCAGCCATTTTACGATAAGTCGTCCACTTTCCGCCCGTGATGGTGATCAGCCCTGACTCACTACGAATTAATTTGTGGTCTCTGGAAATCTCTTTGGTACTCGTTTTGTCCTTATCACTCGGAGCGGCTAAAGGTCTCAATCCTGCATATATACTCAAAATATCTTCTCGTCTAGGTGCTGGATTGAGATACTGCTCCGCAGTGGAGAGAATAAAAGAAATCTCCTCTTCCATTGGAACAGGTTCTATTTGATGGTTGTCGATTGGAATATCTGTAGTGCCCAATAAGACTTTACCGTTCCAAGGTACACCAAAAAGAACTCGTCCATCGCTGGTTTCTGGAATCATCAATGCATCCTGAGAAGCTAAAAACTTTTGATCTATTACAATATGTGATCCTTGACTTGGTCGTACTAGGTTCTTATGATTGGATTTGTCTAATTTTAAGATATCATCAACGAAGATTCCGGTCGCATTCACAATTGCTTTTGCACGAACCTTAAAAGTTTCTTGACTCAGGGTATCTTCTATTAAAAGCCCAGAAATCTTATTGTTTTCATCTTTAAGAATTTCCTTAGCCTGGATATAATTTAATACCGTGGCTCCATTTTCAATCGCTGTTTGAGCAAGATTAATTGCTAATCTAGCGTCATCAAATTGACCGTCGAAATAGAGGATACCACCTTTTAAACCTTCTTGTTTAAGTAATGGTAATTTTTTCAGCACTTCTTTCTTTGATAGCAATACCGATGTTCCAATTCTAAGATGTCCAGCAAGCCAATCATACATTTTGAGACCAATTAGATATTTTAGTTTATCAAAAGTTGAGAAAAGTGGTATCACAAAAGATTGAGAAAAAGAGACATGTGGGGCATTTTTAAAAATTAACCCGCGCTCTTTTAAGGCGCCAATAACGAGTTTGATGTCTCCGTTTGCCAAGTACCGAACGCCACCATGCACTAGTTTGGTACTTTTGCTGGAGGTGCCTTTTGCAAAATCATATTTTTCGATCAAAAGCACTTTGAATCCTCGGCTTGCTGCATCTACTGCAGTTCCAAGACCCGTTGCACCCCCGCCAATAACGACAATATCCCAAAGTATATTTTCTTTGATTTGGTTTATTTGATTAATTCTTTTTGAATCGGTTAGCATTTGATAATATATTTAAATTAAATGTATGAATTTTCAGATGGAATTGACAATCAAAATTTTGATTTGTGATTTTACCTATGATAATCTTTCCTAATT
>NZ_JCAXEC010000027.1:0-22529 GCF_059758715.1 Sphingobacterium sp. GQ94 | reverse complement strand
GCACACGGGCGGAGACTGAAATAAGACTTTAGTACAAAGCATAAGTCTGCGAAACCCGAAGCCCATTTGTCTTTAGCAAACGGGCAGTTCACTTACTTAAATCCCAAAATGATGAAAAGTATCAAAATAGATAGTCCAAAAAAAATCTTTATTCTAATCTTAATCCTCGTGTTAATTTTCTTATTGGGTATTGGGGTTGGAAAATTTTTATACCACATCACCCATTAAAAACACGCCCTATATTTTCTAAAATACTTCAATAATGGTATCTAATCTTATTCCATCTAAAGGATTGTCTTGTTAATCTTGTGCCATCTTATTAAACTTCAATAACTTTTGAAATTCATAAGTCTTCAAATCAGATAAAGACCTGGTGAAAACGATTCTGTTTTAATTTATATCTATCCGATACCATTGAGGATGAAGACAATAAACAATAAGGATAGTAAGGTTATACTATTCGAATCACAGATCAAGATTCAATCAATGACCCATGATTCGAAAAACAAAATTATGATGCAGGAACTTCTTTACTAGGAAGGTCCGCGGCATTTAAGATGGTAGGTTTTTGGTTGATTTCAATGACGACAATATTTTTGTTTTTAAAATTCCAATGTGCAAGGTCAATAACTCGAATGGTTCTATCTTCATGGGTATGAAAATAAAATTTAGCCTGTCGTAAATCACTAGCGACTGTCCATTGTGTATATTCCAAACTCAGTTTCCCTTTATCTTCAATTTGACGAATAGTGCCAAGGGGAATATCAAATGCGTTCAAGATATGGAATGCCTGAAGAACTGTGTTTTCATTGCGCTCCATTCTCTTGGAGTGATGGGAGTAAGCAACAGCCCGAATAAAACGAGAGGGAGGTGTATAATCACCTGGAATTCCTAAAAACCCGGTTCCTTGGCCTGTGGGTTTGATTAAAAGTGGATTTTCAGGATCCATATTGTTACTCAGAACCATAGGCGCCTTGTTTAGGGAAGATAGATTAATGTAATTTTTGAGATTCGTAGCGTGCCAATTGTATTCGGGTGAGTTGGTTAATACACCAAGTGGATTATCATTCATTTGAAGCTCGCCATTTATATACTCGACAACTAGGACATTTCCCTGAGCATCGTGTATGTTATAATGTAAAGGAACCGCATTACTATCTCCGTAGGCCCCATCGTTGACTTTAATGTTTGGTAATGCTTTTTTTACCTCTTCGATATTTTTACACAATGACAATAAATAGGTTGGTAAATCTGTTGAGCAAATTGAATTGGTTGAATCTTCTTTTGTTACATTCATATAGCCTGCATATCCGATGAAATAAAATGCACCCACGGACAGTCCATCAGAATTGATTCCATCAATAATACGATGTAGGTTGCTTGCATTAAGACCCGTGATATTGTAATTGGATGTCCAGCTTTTTCCAGTTCCACCAACCTTCGGTCCGGCGCCTGTAAACGTAGTATCTTTTGGGATCACAAGAAGTTGTGATTTCAGATCATTTGCAAATTCCATAGTTCGTCCGTAAATAGGAGCGCCACCTAATGTTTTTAATTGAATGCCTGTACACATAGGAATATTTTTTAGTTTGAGTATGGTTCAAATTTGGTGTGTATTGCTCTTTCTCGAAATTGGCAATATAATAGCAATGTAAAGAAAATTTATTTATCTAATTATTCCAATATGAAAAGTAATGAAATTGATACATGTATTAATAACTTCTTTTATATCAGGGTTGTATCTGTTTTATATAAGCTTCGTGTGTTAAAATCTATATAAACCACATCCAATCTAAAATATTTAGTTTTTTCATATAAGTTAAAGGGTGCCTATATGTTCTTTAAATTTAAAACTGAAAATCCATTTTGTATTTCACGCGTTTTATTCAGATTGAATTGCTATCTATTACATTTCTTGACTGAGTATTTAAAGCCTTCTCTGCTAAGTATAAGGTTAACCCGTTTAAATCTGATTTTAGACGAGGTTCTATCAAAGAAAACTAATTACTCAAATTAATGATTGACTTAGTTTACCAGTCTTGCAAATTTGTTTCGATATTCAATGGGTGTCAGACCTGTAATTTTTTTAAAAACATCTCTAAAAGCTTTTGTGTCTGTATAGCCTACGTCATACATAATTTCAGAAACGTTTTTTCTTGACGCTTCAAAGGAGAGCTTGGCAGCTTCAATTCGTACTCTTTGTATATATTCTATGGGTGTGTTGTTTGTTGCAATTTTAAAACGTCGCTCGAAAGTTCTTCGTCCTGAATTCACCAAATTTGCCAAAGTCTCAATTGTTATTTTGTCCTCGTAGTGTTTTTCGATGTAATCTTGTGCTAGCTGAATATCAGTATCTCCGTGACTCCTTTGACCTCTGAAAATAGCAAATTGAGATTGGCTGTTCCGACCTATGTCCAGGGCAAAATATTTTGCAAGTAAAACAGCAGTTTCTCGATCAGAATATTTTTCGATTAGGTATAAAAGTAAATTCCATAAACTGTTGGCACCTCCACTGCTGTAAATATTATCATTTTCAGTGATTATGGCTCCATCTTCAATTTCTACTTCGGGGTATCTTTCTCTAAATTCACTGATATGAGCCCAATGGGTAGAACATTTTTTTCCGTCGAGTAAACCTGTCTCAGCTAAAAGGAACGCACCAACACATAAACTGGCTAAACTAGCTCCTTGTTGATGTAGTTTGGTTATATAAGGTATTGCCGGTGCATTATCTAAAATACCTTTACTGGTAAGACCAAATGTGGGAGGGATGATTAATAGGTCTGTTTGGGTGACATCCCTTAGTAATTTATCCGTTCTAATTGTGTATTCGCCATTATTCGCTGGTACATATGCACCTAAACCTACATATTCAACTTGAAAGATAGCTTGCTTACCAAATGCTTCTAAGAACTCATTGGCCATATTAAAGCTTCTAAATGCGGGCGTAACCCCTTCAATGGCTCCATATTCAGGTACAAATATCGAAATGCGCATAATAGTTTAAGTATTTATTTAAAGAATAAAAATAACAAAAAAATATTTGTCATTTTACCCCCTTGATTTGTCGCATTCACACTAGGTAGAATTTTTTAATCCCTCGTAGATTTGATTAATAAAATAGTATAAACAAAAAATATAAACAATGGTTAAAGTAGAAAAGATTGTAGTGGAGGCCACAGTAGATCGCCCTATAGAAAAAGTTTGGAAAGTTTGGAATACACCAAGCGATATTATGCAATGGAATTCAGCGGACCCTAGTTGGCACACGCCAAGTAGTGAGAATGATTTAAGGGTTGGTGGTAAGTTTAAAAATCGAATGGAGGCCAAAGATGGAAGTTTCGGTTTCGACTTTGAAGGAATTTATGATATAGTAGACCTTCATAAAGAAATTGCCTATACCATGAGTGATGGAAGAAAGGCGAGTACTAGGTTCACCGAGTTGGATGGGACAACCATTATTGAAACAACTTTTGATGCTGAAGAACAGAATGATCCTGAATTTCAGAAACAGGGTTGGCAGGCGATTATCAATAATTTTGTTCGCTATATTGAATCCAAATAGTTAAAGTTTAAATTCTAACTGAAGTATATTTATGAAAAAAAATAAAATAATTTTTTGGATAACCACGATCATTCTAATTTTATGGGAGGGAGTGATGCCATTGACTACTGTGTTATTCGCTCCAGATCAAGTGAACGTGGGAACAAGGGCATTAGGTTACCCGGATTACTTTGCTTATGCACTTATTTTCTGCAAAGTACTTGGTGTTTTTGCTATTTCCTACCCAGGAACACCTGCAAAACTAATGGAATGGGCGTATGCTGGCCTGGCCTTTAATCTAATCTTTGCATTTATAAGTCATGCATATGTTGATCAGAACATCTTCTACATGTTATTGCCTCTTATTTTTCTAGGGATTTTAATTCTATCTTATAAATATAACACGAAGATTCAGAGTTATGCGAAATCGAATTATTGACAATCCTTCCTGGGGTTTGTTAGTCTATTAAGGGATATCTGAATATATGCGAAATCAAAATCAAAAAATAATTTTTACAAATTAAAATCTAATAGTAATGGAAAATCAAACAATCACACTTCATCGGGTCATTAAAACAACGCCGGAAAAATTATTCAGGGCTTTTTCTGATCCACTAGCACATTCCACCTGGCTACCGCCGTACGGTTATTTATGTACTGTACAAGAAATGGACTTTAAAGTTGGTGGTAAGTTTAGAATGACATTTATTAATTTTACTACAGGGGGTTCTGATTCATTTGGTGGAGAATTTCTGGAAATAAGAGCAAATGAACATCTTAAATACATGGATAGATTTGATGATCCTAATTTACCAGGGGAAATGGTCACCACGATTGATTTAAAGCAGGTGATGGGCGGTACCGATCTTAAAATAGTTCAGTCAGGGGTTCCTTTGGCCATACCAGCTGAAATGTGCTATTTAGGATGGCAAGATTCACTTGATAAATTATCTAGACTTGTTGAACCAGAAATTCCCGATGCTTAGTAAACTTGATTATGAGTACCAAAAGCCGAGTTAATGTAACCAGTTCAGTTTTTATTACTTTTTCTGGAGATTGCAAGAAGGCCCTCACATTTTATCAAACATGTTTTGGGGGCCGATTGCAATTTGAAGATTTTGAAGAACGAATTGCCGATTATCAGCAGCAACCTGTTATCATTGGATCGCTGGTTTCTGATCGGATTGTCATACATGGCTCTGATTTGGTACACCAAGAAGGCAGGAGAGTTGGCAATCACATTTCAATCTTCTTAAAATCCGACAATGACCAAGAACGCAGCGAATGGATTCACAAACTGAATGCGAATTTTTATTTTCCTCCCAATTATACAGATGAGAATCAAAGATTAATTGAAGTAATTGATCCTTTTGGCGTAAGATGGGTATTCGGGTAACGCTTTAAATAGGACATCCTCAAAAAAAGCCGTTTCTTTGTATGGTTTAATTGCGGTAAATGGAAACGAATTATTTTGAAGAGCTAATTGATTTATTAATTCAGGAGAAGAAATACGATAAGGAGCAGCATGAATGCTTATTGTTAAAAAATAGTCTTCAAGAACGCAAAGCGGTTGGGGTTACCTGGTTTCCTATTTCTATTAAACAGAGCGAATTAGGTCGAGGAGATTATTTATCCATTACCATTAATAAAACTAATAATTTACAAGAGGGACATAAATTTCGGTTTGGTATGCCTGTTTCCTTATTCTCAAACCATGATCCAATCCAGGATCGCCTGAACGGAATCGTGGCTTTCGTGAATAGAGATACCATGCGAATTTCTTTTAGAATTGATGAACTCCCTGATTGGACTAGAAGAGGAAAGTTAGGTGTTGACCTTTTGTTCGATGAAAATTCATATAAAGAGATGCATACTGCACTTCTCCAAGCAAAAGAGTTGAGTGCTCATCAAGAAAAAGGGAAACTCATTCGATGGATAACGGCTCAAGAACCTTTATTAAGTAGCGATTTTGTCTATGAGACTGTATCTGATTTGTTAGATCCCTCACTGAATGTAAGTCAGAATCAGGCGATTATAAGGATGTTGGACGAGCGTCCGTTAACCATTCTTCATGGACCTCCAGGAACAGGCAAGACAACGACCTTAATTAAGGCTGTAAAGGCATTACTAGCTAAAAATAAGAAACAAATTTTACTGGTGGCCCCTAGCAATACTGCTGTTGATATATTAACAGAACGGTTAGACGCACAAGGTATTTCAGTTGTGCGTATTGGAAATCCTGTTCGTGTTTCTGATCATCTACATGAGTTGACCTTGGACGCCAAAACACATCTACATCCATCGAATAAGGAAATTAAGACTTTGGAAAAGCAGGCTCGTGCCTATCTTGATATGGGTCACAAATACAAACGTAGTTTTGGTAAATCTGAACGGGAACAAAGAAAGGCTTTATTCAATGAAGCGGCGAAGATTAGAACCGAAATCGATCAAATTCAGGATTACCTCACTCAGGATATTCTTGGCAAGGCTGAGGTGATTACTGCAACCTTAGTCGGTTCAAATCATCATACGATTCGAGATAGAAATTATGAAACGGTAATAATTGATGAAGCTGCTCAGGCGCTGGAACCTGCTTGTTGGATCCCTATTTTGAAAGGAAATTCAATTGTCTTGGCTGGAGATCACTGTCAACTGCCACCCACAGTGAAATCAACCAACAAGGCAAAGGATGGTCTGTATCGGACACTATTTGAAAAATTAGTTAAGCTGTACCCCGATGAAGTGGCTTTACTGAATGTTCAATATAGAATGCATGAACAGATTATGCAATACCCCTCAAAAACTCTTTATTCAAATCAGTTAACAGCGGACCCCTCAGTCTCAAATCGGTTACTGATCGGTGATTCTTCTCCTGTAGTATTTATTGATACCGCAGGGGCTTCTTTAGAAGAGATTGTTGTTGAGGATGGAATTTATAATTCTTCGGAAGGTTTGTTCTTAAAAATGCATTTACTCGAACTTTTGGAGAAATTAAGCAAATCATATCCCGTGATGGAGCAATTTCCCAGCATTGGGGTGATTGTTCCGTATCGTCGGCAATCAATTTTTTTAAAAGAGCTGTTAGGCAAAGATGAGCAAATCAAACCTTTTTTGAACGCTATCCAAATTCATACAATAGATAGTTTTCAAGGTCAAGAAAAGGATATTATTTATATCGGATTAACCAGAAGTAACGCCCAACAGCAAATAGGATTTTTGTCGGATATCCGGCGAATGAATGTCGCGATGACCAGAGCAAAAAGAAAGCTAATTGTGATAGGAGATAGCAGTACCGTTGGCTTTCATACCTTTTATAACAATTTTATTGATTACGTATCCGAAATTGATGGGTATCATACTGTTTGGGAATGGGATATGGGACTGGTGTAACAGCTCTCTGTTATGATTTTCAAAGGAGGTCGTACTTTTTTGATGCTTTATGTTGGGGTGTTATAGTTTCTAAAATCCGATTGGTCCTGGATGGGCAGAGATATATACCGTTTATCCTGAATAATTTTACGCAATGAAAAATTGACCAATGTTCCTTCTTTTAGTTTTTCAGCTAATTCCTTTAAGAAAGTGCAAGAATAGATAGCACATAAGGGTTCCATCTGATCTGCTTCTGAATATAAATAACAATCATATCCTGGGTGTTTTGTCTTGATTGACTTTAGGAATTTTAATGTTTCTATTTTCATTTCTATCATATCGCAAGCCAATATCATTAAATCATGCTGTGGGTATTTAAGATGTGCGCTAAGGATTCCCTGAAGTGGCCCTTTGGCAACACAATTATCTATGATGAGATCTTTAGAATCAAAATAAGGCAAATAGTTATTTATTTGAGAGCTATTAATGGAAAGTTCAGTCAAGATATTTAATGCTTTTAATTTTTGAGATGCAAGTAGCGACCAATTGATGTTTTTAATGGGTATTAAGCCTTTGTCTCGCCCCATTCGACTACTTGTGCCCCCCGATAATATAATTCCTTTGATCATTCCTTATCATATTTATGAAGGTGTTTTAATGGCTTTTTTTGGATATTTTACAATTGCAATTGTTACCCCATTCTTTCCTTCCATCTGAAAAATATTCACATTTCCAAATTGGAACCTCGTGTTTGATCTTCTCAATAATGTATTGGTTGCTTTGATAGGCAGCCTCTCGATGCGAGGATGCGGTTATGACGACCACGGCAGATTCAGTGATTTTTACCTTGCCGATTCTGTGTTGGGCTATTGCAAAATGTAGCGACCATCGTTTTTTAGCTTCTTGAAGTATGTTGTCTATCATTTTACTTGCCATGGAAATATGGGCTTCATATTCGAGAAATTCTACACGTTTTCCTAGGTTGTGATCTCGAACTTCACCACTGAATAAGACGATTGCTCCAGCACTCTTACAATGCGAGTTTGCAAGTAGTTCTACTAGATTAATTTCGTTATTGGTAATTCTTTCCATGTCAACCTCCGCTACTTGGGGGAATGATCACGATATGGTCTTCTGAGTTTATCGGGTATTGATCGTTTACAAATTCATCTTGTATAGCAAATCTACATTGTTTAAGGACTCCAGAGGCCTCTGGTTTTACTTTTGAAAGATGTTCTCTTAATTCGTGGATTGTAGCTGCAAGGCAGGAGATTTCGAACTCAGGTTCGAAATAGTTTTTTAAAATGGCATATACGTTTATTTTCATGGCTTATCCTCCAATATGAAGCATACTTAATGAGCTTCCTTTAAATTTTATGTCTTGTTTCTGAGCTAATGCTTCCTGAATCCGTTGTTCTAATTCTGATTTTTCTAAGGAACCTTTAATAGAAATAGGATGATCGCTGCTAAGACAACCATAAATATTTCCATTCGAATCTAATCGTAATCGGTTACAATCCCCGCAAAACGGTTGACTTTCATTGGCTATGATACCAAAAAGATTACCTTTGGTAGTTTGCCAGTAATTCGCTGTTGCACCTTTTTTTCGGACAAGTGGGCTAAACTGATATTCTGAACGTATTAAACTCAAAATTTCTGATTGAGAAAAAAAGGAATCCGTTATGTTCTGATGTAAATGCCCCATGGCCATGATTTCTAAAAATCGAATAATAATCTGTTTTTCCTCAGCATATTTTAACAAGGGGAGTACCTGGTTCTCGTTTTGCCCTTTGATGATAACTGAATTTATTTTGACTGCAAGGCCTGCCTGCAGCGCTGCATCGATCCCTTTGAAAGTCTTCTTTAGACCATGTCGTCTGGATAATTTGAAGAATGTCTCAGGATCAGTGGCATCCAGGGAAATATTGATGGATTTTAATCCAGCCTTTCTTAAGCTTTCGGCTTTTTTTTCTAGCAACAAACCGTTCGTTGTGAGATTCAGATTCGATATGCCTAATTTTTTTGTTTCACCGATTAAATAAGTAAGATCTCTATAAAGTAAAGGTTCACCTCCTGTAAATCGGACAGATTGAAGTTCTAGACGCTTATGTAGCTTTTGAATGATTTCTATTAATTGTTTTGCGCTGATCGTGTTTTGTTTACTAGAAATAGATTGTTTTCCTTTTTCATTATCCTGACTACAACTACAGTAGGTGCATGCTAAATTACACGTGTTTACTAAGCTAACGCGTAGCGTTTTAAAACTTCGATTTAAGTTGTCTTTGATTGATTCCATTACATGAAAAATATAAGTTTGATGGATGCTATGCTGAGTACAAGTGTTAATAAGTATCGTAGTGTCACGAGTTGAAATTTCTTGCTGCCAAAATAAGAACCTGTGAGTCCACCAAGGACAGCAAAAATAAACCAGCTCGCAGATGAAGGAGTTATACTGATTGTTTCAACACTCCCAATTAAACCACTAAAGGAATTTAGAACAATAAATAGGGCAGAGGTCGCTGCTGCTTGTTTAAGATTTGCCCAGCCTAAAAGCAGTAGAATTGGACTTAAAAAAATGCCACCTCCAATATTTAGCATTCCTGAAAATAAACCTACTAAAAGGCCAATACATAAGGCAGGTATGATTTTTACTTTTCTTACTCGATCAGGATCGGTTTCACTGGGATGAATGCCAAAGAGCTTTAAGATTGGAAGTATCAATGCGATTCCTAATAGGTAATGGTATAAGTTATCTTCGAGAGGAAATTTAGAACCCAAGAAAGCCCCCGGAATAGAGGTGATAAGAAATGTTCTGCATAATTCCCATTTGAAATGCCCTTCTTTATGAAATTGGTAAAAACCTATTCCCGCAACTAAAATATTCAAGATTAGGATCATTGGTTTGTAGGTAAGAATAGGAATGCTAAACAAGGAAAGGATGGCAATATATCCACTTGCTCCACCATGTCCAACTGATGAATAAAGAAATCCAGTTAAGTATAGGGCGAAACAGAGGATGATTGTGTATTCCATGTTTTTTAGATAGCTTGAATATTATTTTTTGGTATTTTAATAAACTCTGTCTTGACTGTTTCACATAACATGCACGTATAATCTTCAGGAAGGTTTTCGAACAATATCCCCTTTGCAACGCCTCTATCTGGATCTCCCCAAAACTCATCATATAGACTTAAGCATTTCGGGCATTGATGGAGATATGTTTTCTTTTGTTCAGAATTTTGATTCATCCAGAGATTATTCTGTTCGGGTTTGCCAGCTCTCAGGGTCTGCTGCTGATAGTAATATTCACAGAGCTGAATGACCGATGAGCATATGTTTGCTCTTGGGATGTTTTTTTTATAGGTATGACATTGAACAGCATTGGGGTTAAATTCTTCTGTATAGAAAAGATCAAATAACGGTGGTGAGTTTTTGGAAGTTGTTTGGTTTTGTTTTTTGATTATGATTGATCCAAATAAGCCACTTTTAGGATTTATTTTGATGGCAAAGCAAAGCTTGAAAGTCCGGATATCGTAGTCGTTAAATTTACGAATCAATTCCTGTTTTAATTGAAGACTTTCCTCACATAAATCTTCGGTTTGCCAGTTCAGTTCATTGGAAGCATGACGAACATTGATTCTGTTTTTATCCAAAACTACATTCCAAAACCTACGATCGATTGGTGCTACATCTTTTATAATGATTGATTTCCAAGTTGTTGTATAGATCTGACCAATTCGCGTTTTGCTGCATACAGCACATAAATCCCTTAATAAATCAATAGAGAACAGCTCATTTCTTTGGTATATTCCCAACCAATAACTTTGGTTGTATTTATTGAATCCTTCATAATAAGGGACCTGAAAAAAGGGGAGTGTCAAGGGAGATCCTGGATTTTGAAATATGAAGTCGCTTAATGTTCTGATTCGGTTCTCAAATTGCTGGCCATCAATTTTAAGCTGATCAAAATATAAATCCTTATTATTAAGTATTTGTTTTTCAATTAGTTCACTAAGTGGGGCTATGTCCTGTGAATTAATCAATGAGGACCAATAATGTATGGTGTTGGTTTTTGGGAACCTTAAGTATAAATGCCAATAATTTCCGATATCTGAGGATATGTAGTTTAAATTGCCACTAAAAAATGGAATTAATGTTTGACTATCATCTACCAAATTAATTTTTAAAGATGGTTTGTAATTTATGGAATCCAATATATCCTTGTAGATGCCCTCACGAAGCCAGTTTGAGTTGTTGAATAAATCCGCAGCAACATACGAGCTCACGATATTGGGATGTAAATCTGTATCGATCTCTAAATCTATTTTGCTGCTCTGAAAGCCATTTTCTATTTCATTTAATTGTTGAGGCTTTGCGCAAAAATAAAGTTGTTGACGACCTCCAAACCGAATATGTTTGATACCTGCATTTTTCAAGATTTCCATGATCATCGAAAGATCGCCCACAGATACGATTCCGCCTGCAAGGTTTATTTTAATCTGATGGAATTTATGGGTTCGGATTTGCATATTGGTTTACCGTTTCTGAGACATTGTATTCAATTGATTTTTGTAGGATTTGTTTGACCTCTGGTCTGCAAGATCCGCAACCCATTCCTGCTCCTGTTGATTCACACAGTTGTTTTAAGTCGTGGATTCCGGATTGAATTTGTTTTTCCAGGTTCCCTGTACCTACCTGATTGCAGCTGCAAACTAGTTTACCAATAATTGGATTTGTTTTTTTTTCATTTCGTAGTAGGTGTATTCGTCTTTCGCTCAATTCTGTTTTATTAGCAATCAATTCTCTGAATTCTAAAAATTCGCTTTTATCTCCAATAAGAATAGTTCCTACAAGCTTGTCCTGATGTATTATGCATTTTTTATAATAGCGTTTTGCTTTATCTATAAATATAATCTCTTCATAATCTATATCATTAGGTGACTCACTTAATCCAATACTACACATTTCAAATCCGTGTATTTTAATTATATTCATAAATAAACTACCTTGGTAATAGGCGCTAATGTCGCCATTGTGATAATTCGCAACCACTTCAGCTTGTTGTTCTGCGGCGGCTGTTATTCCATATAAAGTTCCTTGAAATTCGGCAATTTCACCTATCGCGTAAACTGAAGGATCACTGGTTTGTAAGCGCTCATTGACTAAAATACCCCTGTTACATTCCAACCCACAATCTTTTGCTAGTTCTATATTGGGAGTTGTCCCTATGGCGAGAATCACGGCATCGCAGTCTATTTTATGTCCGCTTTTTAATTCAATTCCCGTTACTTTGCTTCGGCCATAGTAAATTTGGACCTCATCATTATAATAGATATCGCAACCTTGATCTACCATTTCCTCATGTAAGAGTTGACTTCCTATGGAATCTAATTGACGGTTTAGAAATCGTGAGACACGTTGTACAATAGTGATGCGGAGTCCGATCTCCCGAAGTGAAGCAGCCATTTCTAATCCCAATAGTCCTCCACCAACGATTACCACATGAGAGTTTTTTGAAATATGCTTTTTAAAATTATCTGCATCTTCCCGATCTCTCATGGTAAAGATTCCAGGTAGACTTGGTGTATTTTTAGGTAAAGTTGCCCGGCTGCCCGTGGCCATAATCAAGATATCAAAAGATGTGTTATTACCTTGATCGTCAGTTAGCAATTTTCTTTTTAAGTCAATTTTATCTATAGATAATCCTTGTAAATAATTGATGTTAAGTTCTTTATGTTCCTTTGGAGTCATTTTTATAAGCTGATCCCAATGTTGTGTACCGCTAATGTAATCTGGCAACATCACTCTGTTGTAAAAGGGCTGGTCTTCTCGATTAAAGACGGTTATAGAATCCACGGAATTAATTTCTCTGTATCTGCGGATAAACCCATGGGCACCAGCCCCTGCACCAATAACAAGGATGCGCTGAGTTTTCTTTTTGAATTTTTGGATGTTAACTGCACAATACTTAAAATCTGGCTCTTTGGATACCGGGTCCACTAATGGGCTAGTTAGATTATTGGCCCGGTTAAGGTCTGATCCTAAAATTTTTCCCCAATGCATGGGTAGGAATACAACACCCTGTTTGATGCTATTTGATATTCTGGCCTTTACTTGAACTTCTCCTCGTCTGGATTTTACCACAACTATTTGTCGATCTTCTATTTTAAGTTTGGAAGCATCCAAAGGGTTAATTTCCAAGTATGTCTGTTGAATATGTTGTTTTAATTTACTGACTTTCGCTGTTTTGGACATTGTATGCCACTGATCCCGTATTCTACCGGTGGTTAATATAAAAGGGTATTCCCGATCTGGTAATTCACTATTGAGATTATCTGTTGGCGAGTGAATGAAGGCTCTTTTTGAAGGTGTGTAAAAGTGGTGGTTTGTAAATAAGCGTGTTGTGCCTAATTCTGACGATTTATTATATGGCCATTGGATGGTATTGCATTTTTGAATTTTAGCGTAATCTAATCCTTCTATACTGATGTTAGTTTTGTGTGTTAGTTTTGTGTGTTCGATGAAAATTTCCTCCATGGTGGCATAATCAAAACCATGATATCCCATTTTTTGAGCAAAACGGCAAATAATTTCTGCATCAGCCATAGCCTCTGCCGGAGGATCGGATACTTTTTGTAAATGACTGATACGCCTTTCGGAGTTGGTCATGGTACCTTCCTTTTCAGTCCAAGCCGCTGCTGGCAGGATAACGTCTGCATAGTTAAGAGTTTGGGCGGTGTTACTTATTTCTTGGACGACTACAAATTTTGCTTTCTGGAGCGCATTCTCCGCAAATCTTGCATTCGGTAGACTGGTTAAAGGATTGGTGCAAAGTATCCATATTGCTTTTAATCGACCATCGTCTAATGCTTCAAACATCTCAGTAGCTGTAAGGCCTGGTTTTTCTGAAATATTTACACCATTCCAAAATTGTTGTACTTCCTTTCGATCTGTTTCGTGTGCTAAATCACGATGAGCTGGTAACAAATTGGCTAGCCCACCAACTTCACGCCCCCCCATTGCATTAGGCTGGCCCGTTAAAGAAAATGGTCCTGAACCTGGCTTTCCGATCTTTCCAGTGATGAGATTTAAGTCGATTATGCTTAGGTTTTTATTTACCCCAATTGTACTTTGATTTAATCCCATCGTCCACATGCTTAAAAATGCGTTAGATTGTCCAATATAATGGGCTGCTAGTTTTATATCTTGTTCATTAAGTCCGCAGATGCTTGCAGATTCAGATAAAGTTCTTTGAAATACTCTTTGTTTATATTCGTTAAAACCTTCTGTATGTTGGTCTATGAACTGCGTATCGATGTCCCCTTGTTCAATTATGATTCTGCCGATTGCATAATTCAGTGTAATGTCTGTTCCAGGATTAATTTGTAAATGAAGGTCTGCTAGGCTAGTTGAATCTGTAGCCCTAGGATCAACCAGGATAATTTTAACTTCTGGATTGGTCGATTTATGGGCTTCGATTCTGCGCCAAAGTACAGGATGACACCAGGCTGGGTTTGCTCCGCTAACTAGAAAACAATCAGCTAGTTCGATGTCATCGTAACAAATGGGGACACTGTCTTCACCTAGTGACATTTTATATGCAGTTACTGCACTGCTCATGCATAAGCGCGAGTTGGTGTCAATATTATTGCTGCCGATGAAACCTTTGATAAGTTTGTTTAAAACATAATATTCTTCTGTCAGGCATTGTCCTGAGGCATAAAACGCAACCGAATCTGGCCCATACTTTTCAATAAAGGTCTTGAAAACAGCGGCTGTCCTACTCAAGGCCTCATCCCAGCTTACCTTTTCAAGAGGCATATTCTTGTTATACCTCATCTGAGGAAACAGGAGTCGGTCACTTTTATCATTAACGGTATACTGTAGATTTAGCCCTTTACTGCAAAGCATTCCTTTGTTCACAGGGTGATTTAAGTCTCCTTGTACACTAATGTTTTGGTTTTTGTCGACTTTTATTTTCACGCCACATCCAACTCCGCAGTAACAGCAAGTACTCGTATAAGTTTTACTTCTTTGACCTGGCATTTTATTGAATTTTAAATTTTTTCTTGAATTAATTCTGGATTAAGAATTTGTTGTTTTTGCATATCCTGTGTTTTGAATTTGGTCATAAATACCAATAGACCGCAAACTGCAACTCCAATCCCAATGTAATGAAAGGCATCGGCGTAGCTGAATGTTTCGGCCTTAAACAGGAAGCCAACCATCATGGCTCCAAGATTTCCTCCTGCTCCAACTATTCCGCTCACCGTCCCAATTGAATCTTTATTTATAAATGGAACTATTCCATAGGTACTTCCATTGGCCATTTTAAGGAATAACGCAAAAAATAACATGGATGCGATAGCCAAGAAAATACTGCTTGAATGCGCAAACAGTGTGATGCCAATACCTTCTAAAATCAATAAGGCTCCTAATAATACTCCTTTGCCACGAATGCCATAAGATTTGCCAACCTGGTCACTTAAATATCCTCCAAGGGCTCGTGCGAAAAGGTTCATGCCTCCAAATATGCTAGCCAATGCGCCTGCCATAATTATAGAGGTGCCGTATTGGTCCATAAAGAACGTTGCTGCGACATTGTCTACAGTAATCTCAATTCCGAAACATGCTCCGTAGGCTAGGGTAAGGACCCAAGTTCTGTAGTCTTTTAATGCCTTGATAAAGGATCCTTTTTGGTTCTTTTTTGCTGGGTTTATTTCTAAATCTTTAAAATTTCCAGCCGGTGTATCTTTAGTATATTTATAATATAAAAATGCCAAAATCAATAAGATGATTCCAGGAACCACCATGGCTAATCTCCATGAATCTGTTGTACTAACAAAGCCTAAAGCTGCAAAGCCTGCTGCTAGCAAGGGCATAATAAGATTTGTAACTCCACCACCTAAATTTCCCCAACCTCCACTTACTGCATTTGCTGTTCCGAGAATATTCGGAGAGAACATCATCGAGGTGTGGAATTGCGTAATCACAAAAGATGCTCCAACGATACCGATGAGAAATCGAAAAACAATAAAGCTTTCGTAGCTATTGCTTAAACCAATGCACATCACTGGGATAGATCCCATCACTAAAAGAATTGTATAAGATAAACGCGGGCCAAGGCTATCGCATAACTTTCCGAAAAGGAGTCTTGCAACAATGGTTGCTGAAACTGATGCAATGATGATGTTTCCAATCTGATCTTTACTGAGGTTTAGGTTTTCTCTGATCATTGGCATCAAAGGAGCTGCCCCAAACCAACCAAAAAAACAAAAGAAAAAGGTTATCCAGCTCAGATGGAAACTTCGCATTTGAATGCCTTTTGTGGAGAATATATTGAGCTTTCTGAGCGGTTTAAAATCGTTCATTTCTTTGGTGCTTGTTTTTTTATTGATGTCTTGGCTTGTCATTTAATTTGGACTTATTGACTAAGAAAAAAAGGAAAGAAATCTACTACCTGGTTTTTAACGATATATTGGGAGTCGGCAGCCTGCATAACCAAACCATTTGCATAGACATAGGAAGTTATATCTCCTGAGCCATTAAAAGAGATAGGTTGTAGTTTTCCATGATCATTCATCTTTACTGGAAAAAATTCGGTTAGCTTATGTGTTTTGGTTCTATTTTGTTCAAATGGAATGTATCTATGAGTTCTTTTAGAAAGTCCAGAGCAAAAACTGAGATAATGTTCTACAAAAATGCTAAAGGTTGTGAGACAGGAAAGCGGGTTTCCAGGGAGTGCAAAAATTAGGCTACCTGATTTCGCTTTCGCTAGCAATAGTGGTTTTCCTGGCCGAATACTTACTTTATGAAATAGAATTTCTACGCCTAATTCTTTAAGAGTTGTCGGAATGAAATCAGCATCACCTGCGGAAACTCCACCATTGATAATAATTAACTCCGTTTTCAATGCTTTGCTTAAAATGTGTACAAGTTTTTCTTTATCATCGGCAACATGCTGGCAAAATAGGGGTTGAATTTTCCATTGATCGAGCATTGCTTTTAGCATAACTAAATTGCTGTTTCGAATTTCAAACGGCTGGATGTTGGCAGAAGGGCTAACCACTTCATTTCCTGTAGTTATAAGTGTTGTTTGTGGAAGTTTGTATACTAAAAGCTTTACTTTCCCTATTGTTGCCAGTAAAGCGATCACTTGTGAGTTGCATCTTAAATGTTTGGATAACACAATTTTATCCTTTTTGACGTCTTCACCCTGTTTAGCTATATTTTGGTATTTTTTGACGTCGCTCGGAAAGAATGTTACCCATTCATTTTCCTCTTCTGATTGTTCTCTAGCAATAATGAGGTCTGCGATCTTTGGCGTAGCAGCCCCAGTCATGATTTTATAGCAAGTGCCTTGGGTTAGTTTCTTTTTTGGCGCTTGGGCTGTGAAGATCGTCTCTAGAATGATATATTTTCTTATGCCCTTATTCCAGTCGCTCATGCATAGAGCGTATCCATCCATCGCAGCTCTGTTAAATGGCGGATAATCACGGTCAGCATAAAGATCCTCTGCTAGTATACGACCTAAAGAATCTTCTAATCTTACTTCTTCGGTTTGGAAGATTTTACTGTTTTTTTCAAGAATAGAAATAGCTTCTTTAAACGATATCAATGTCCACCTCCCATCATCATTTTTCGTGCGTGGAAAATACCGGGCAATATGGCCTCCATAGATTCTCTGGCCCCATCTGTGCTCCCTGGTAAGGTAACAATGAGGGTTTGAGAGATAGATCCTGCAACGCCACGGCTCATCATCGCTAAAGGTGTGCGCATTTGGCCGTAATTACGGATAGCTTGAGTTATCCCATCTGCATCTCGTTCAAGAATTTCTTTGACGGCAGAAACGGTGTTGTCTCTTGGACCTAAACCGGTTCCTCCAGTTGTAAAAATAAATTGTATGTCCTGTTCGACCCATGCCAATATTTGGTTTTGAATAGCCTTCTTTTCATCTGGTAATATTTTGTAATAGATAGGTTTAGAATTTGCTTGTTGTAGCATTTCTTTAATTAATATTCCACTTTTATCTTCTCTTATTCCTGCCGCACAAGAATCCGAACAAACCAATATAGCGCAACTAGCGGATGAAGATGTAAGTATGTTTTTTTGCTCACTCTTTCCTCCGGTTTTTGAGATTAATTTAATTTCTGATATTTCGAGATTCGTATCAAGCGGTTTAAGCATGTCGTAGATTTCAAGAGCTGCTATTGTTGCGGCAGTTAGTGTTTCCATTTCAATTCCAGTTCGACCGATTGATTTTGCCATAGCAGTGATGATGATGAAGGGCCTCTGGGTTTTTTGTTGGATATCAAAAGTGATATCCATAGACTCAATGCCCACTGGATGACAATGCGGAAGAAGTTGAGGTGTCAGTTTTGCCGCCAGAAACCCTGCCGCCCGGGCAACTTCAAAAAGATTCCCCTTAGGGAGTTTATTGTTTCTTATTAATGGGATGGTTGGGATGCTAATGAAAACCTTAGCCTGAGCCCTTGCTGTTCTTAGGGTGATGGATTTATTAGAGATGTCTCGCATTTTTCAAATGTTTGCATGATTTAAATTGATAATTCCATTTCGCAGGCTGAAAGCATTGGTGTAGCCCTTAGAGCGAAACTGTTTTGCAGCTAACAGGCTTCTAGTTCCAGTTTGACAGTAGAAATAAAAATATTCGTCATCATAGAACTGAGTTAAATCTAAGCTGATTAGTTCAGCGAATGGAATGTTTTTTCCTCCAATATGCTTTTTTGTTCGCTCCAGAGGAGTTCGGACATCGATTAACTGACCAGTTGATGTTCCTATTTTAGCTAAAAATTCATGGGCAGATAGTTCTACATCATTTTCTATTTGGTTAAATCTTGATCGACTTATTTCACGAGATTTCCTATTGGATTGATACCTTGTAACAATAAGTGTGTAATCCAAGGAGTTAAATGAGAGTAATTTACCGCTAAGAATGTTTGGGTTGTTTAATAATGTTTTAATGACCTCATTTGCCATCATGTTCCCGAGGATGGTCGCCGACATTAGATAAACTCCCGTATCGGCACAACTCGAAATTTCGTCTATCAACTCCGGTTCGTCAAACAAACAGCGTAGGGTCGGAGAGCCATTATAATTGAAAACCGCTACTTGTCCTTCGGTTTGAAATAATGCCCCGTAAATCAGTGGTTTATTTTTTTTGACACAGGCATCGTTTATTAAATATTTGGTTTGAAAATTGTCAGTTGCATCGACGATGATATCGTAAGGGTCAATTAGTTTTAAAATATTTTTTTCATTGACGAATAAACAATGTTCTTGATATAAAATTGATGGGTTTCGCTGTTTTAAAACTTTGACACTTACATTGGCTTTTTCTGCTCCAATATCGCTAGAGTTGAATAAGGTCTGCCTTTGAATATTACTTATATTTATCTGATCTGAATCGACCACTCCGATCATTCCAATTCCTGAAGAAGCTAATGCAGTCAGGCATGGACATCCTAAACCCCCAGCGCCTATCACCAAAACCTTAGCTTGTTGTAATTTTTGCTGACCCGAATGAGCTATAAAATCTAATTTTAGATGACCTTGATAATATTCGCTAAACATGTTGGAATTATTTTTTATGCTATCTGATCTTCATTTTTAAGTCCTATATAAACCAAATCACCTTCAATTTTTACTGGATATGTCTCAATAGCACATTCATTGTCATTGAGGCATTCGCCGGTTGATAGGGAGAATGTTTTTTTATGAAAAGGGCAGGCTACTTTGGGTTCGTCGCCAACCGATCCGATCATCCCTCGACTTAAAACCATTTGCTTACGGTGTGGACATAGATTTTGTGTGGCATACCATGTATTGCGCCTTGTAAAGTAAAATAATGCTATTTGTTCTACTCCTGCCTTTATACACACACCTCCGTTTTCTACGGCATCTTGGATGCGGCAAGCTTGAAACCAGTTAATTTTTGATTTTATCATATCGTGTTTATTTGAATGTGTCAAAGATTGATGTTTAAACCAAATTCCAGTTGGATGCCTTTTTTTGTCCACGCATTTCTTCAAACTGTATACTTGGATCGTTTTCTTGAGGTGCGTTTACAAAATGATTAAATCGTTTTTTGATTTGTGGGTCTTCAATAGCTGTTTTCCATTCGCATTGATAGGTGTTTACAATGGACTGCATCTCCAATTCCCACTGGGCTGCCATTTCAAGGCTGTCATTAATGACAACATTTCGCAAATGGTCTATTCCGCCATCCATTTTATTGAGCCATGTAGCCGTCCTTGCTAAAGGATCAGCTGTGCGTATATAAAACATCAGAAATCGGTCAATATAACGGATGCAGGTTTCGCTATCTAGATCGGATGCTAATAATTGTGCATGTTGTGGTTTGCTTCCTCCATTTCCACAGACATACAAATTCCATCCTTTTTCTGTTGCGATAATTCCAAAATCTTTACTTTG
The DNA here is from genome assembly GCF_059758715.1 of Sphingobacterium sp. GQ94. Lineage (NCBI taxonomy): Bacteria > Pseudomonadati > Bacteroidota > Sphingobacteriia > Sphingobacteriales > Sphingobacteriaceae > Sphingobacterium > Sphingobacterium sp. GQ94. The sequence goes on along the minus strand of NZ_JCAXEC010000027.1, from coordinate 2,164 downwards.
TGCTTCTGCGCATTCCCGTACACATCCACTTACTGCAGATTTTAGTTTATGTGGAGATCGTAAGCCTTTGTAGCGATTTTCAATCTGGATTGCGAAAGTAACACTATCGTGTAATCCAAAACGGCACCAGGTACTCCCGACACAGCTCTTTACTGTTCTTAATGATTTGCCATACGCATGTCCGCTTTCAAAACCTGCATGAATTAATTCGGACCATATGGTTGGTAAATCGTTCAGATGTGCCCCAAATAAATCAATTCGCTGACCACCTGTGATTTTGGTGTATAGATTGTATTTTTTGGCAACTTGCCCAATGATAATTAACTTCTCAGGAGTTATTTCTCCACCTGGAACTCGAGGAACAATGGAGTAGGTGCCACCTTTTTGGATGTTTGCTAAAAAACGGTCATTACTGTCTTGGGCCGTATCGTTCCCTTTCTTTAGGATCATATCATTCCAAATACTGGCAAGAACAGAGGATACTAATGGTTTGCATGTTTCGCAACCATCCCCTCGACCTAGATTGTTTAAGACTTGATCGTAATTTTTTAGATTGTGAATTTTAATTAAATCAAATAGTTCTTGTCTGTTTAAATCAAAATGCTCACATATTACATTTCGGAGGTATTTTCCTCCCATTTGCATCGTGTGGGTTAATAAGTCTTTCACGATTGGGAGACAGCCCCCGCAACCTGTTCCTGCTTTCGTGCATTTTTTCACCTCATCCAGAGTTTGCAAATCTTGTTCAGACACGGCTTGACATATTGTTCCTTTGGTGATTCCCTCACAACTGCATATTAAGGCCTCATCAGGAAGTCCTATGATGCCAGTGAGCTTATTTTTTGATTTTGAACCTAGGATGAGTTCCTCTGGGTTTTGGGGTAATATGAGGTTGTTATTGACTGTTTGAAGTAGTATGGAATACTCTTGAGCATCTCCGATCAATATACCACCAAGCAGGTAATTTCCATCATTACTTATGTTGATCCGTTTATAGATTCCTTTGTTTCTATCCTCTATAACGATTCTTATTGCCTCAGGTTCACTAATGAATGGATTGCCAAAACTTGCCACATCAACACCGATTAATTTAAGTTTAGTGCTCATGTCGAATCCTTTAAAGCTCTTTTCTGCTTCGCAGATTTTGCAAGCCGCAACCTCTGCCATTTCATATCCCGGGGCAATTAAACCATAAATATTGTGTTCAAAAAGAGCGCATTCTCCGATGGCAAAAATAGTAGGATCACTTGTTTGCATAAATTCGTTAACACAAATCCCCCCTCTTTGAGAAGTTTCCAGTCCGGATTTTTTGGCGAGCTCATCACGTGGTCTAATTCCAGCAGAAATAACCAGAATATCTGTTTTTAGTTCCGTGTCATCACTAAATTTAAGGGCATGAATACTTTCATCGCCTTCTATACTGCTAGTGCCTTTATTTGTAAAAACATTTAGTCCTAATGCTTTTAATTTATTTTGAAGAATATCGCTTCCTTGAGAATCTATTTGTCTGGGCATTAAATGTGGGGCAAATTCGATGACATTTGTTTCGGTCAAGTTGAGATCAATTAGTGTCTTTGCGGCTTCTAATCCTAGTAAACCTCCCCCTAATACAGCACCGGTTTTTGCTTTGCTTGCGTACGCCTTGATCTGATCGAGATCATCAATTGTTCTATAGACAAAGACCCCTTTCTTGCTTATTCCAGGAATGTTTGGAACAAAGGGACTAGAGCCTGTTGCTAGTATTAAATAATCGTAAGTGAGCGATCGACCATTGCTAGAGTAAATCTTTTTATTTGCTCTGTCTATTGATGTTATCGGGTCGTTCAGATAAAGATTTATGCCGTTACTGCTGTACCAGTCTTCCGTGGATAACGATAACTCGTCTGCCGTTTTTCCATTAAAATATTCACTCAAATGAACGCGGTCATATGCTCTTCTGTTTTCTTCTGCGAAGACGGTTAGGTTTATTTTTCGTGTTTTAGCTAATATTTTTTCACAAAACTTGTAACCAACCATTCCATTACCAATTACAACTATTTTTTTGTGCTTCATGATGCTTTTATTTTTTTTTTGTTGAATAATCGATATAATTCGATAAAACAACTATTCTTCACTAATTTATTAACAGAATATCTCTATTTTATGCAAAAATCACACTTATTTC
>NZ_JCAXEC010000026.1:0-28909 GCF_059758715.1 Sphingobacterium sp. GQ94 | reverse complement strand
AGACTGTATCAAATATTTATGATACAGCCTCTTTGGCGTTAAACGATTAAAATCAAAGTTATTTTCTTAGTTATATTTAATCGATGAATACATCATTCCATGTGTCAGTTCTAAATGGATTTACAGGTAGACCTTGGTTATTAAATAAATTAGGCATAGCTGTTTCGGTAAATCCAAAGCGCACGGCAACAGGATTTTTTACTTGATCAGAAGAAACTAGAAGTTTATTACCTTGAATTTTACCTTTAGCGGGGTAAAAAACTTTATTATCTGAGGCAATATATAAATCTGTTATTTCCCCACTGGCAGTAAGTTTACCTTGAAGATTATCAAAGCTTATTTCAATGCTATTGTTTTTGACTTGATGCGATCGATAATAGGGAGATTTATAGTCTATTTTTGACTGTTTGTATATTTCAACCAAAGCTAAATCAGCCAATCTTTTTGCAACCTCTTTCTTACGAGAGGGGTGGATATTTTTGATGTCGTCTACTAAATCAGTGATCACTACCATGCCTGATTTTGGAAGCTCTATTGAAGTTTTACTCTGTTGTTCTCGTAGAAATGCTGCTGAATTTGTTTTATTATTATATGAAAACGGAGCTATTTGTACGAAATAAAATGGAAAATCTTGATTCCACGCAGATCTCCATGAATTAACCATCGTCTTCATCAGCTTGTCATATCCAGGCCAGCTCCCTACATTACTCTCCCCTTGATACCAGAAAGCAGAGGTTAAATTATAACCTGCTAACGGATGAATCATACTGTTCCAAGTATAACCAGCTTGGTGTGGCCTGTATTCGGCCATTGGTTGCTGTAATGCATACATCGAAAGGACTTGGTCATTGTCGATTAAATATTTAGCTGTCCATACTTCGGCAGCGGTACCACCCCAACTTGCATTGATAACCCCTATTGGAATGTTTAATTCTTGGTTAATTTTTTTAGCAATAAAATACCCAATCGCTGAGAAAGGTTTCAAGGTCTGAGCGCTCAATGTTGTCCAAGAATTCGGTATTTGCTGCTGAGGATATTGGGCACCAATTCTACTAACTTGTAGTAAGCGAATATTATTGTTGCTTACATTAGGTAACTCATCTATAATTTCTTGTAGGTTCTGATTACCACCCCATTCCATGTTGGATTGACCAGAACATAAAAAAACATCACCCAAAAGGACATCATTAAAAGAAATAATTTCCTGATTTGACTGTACGTTGATTTTGTGAGGTCCTCCTGCTTTTCCTTTAGGTAATTTTACTTTCCAAGTCCCATTGTAATCAACTTTGGATGAAATGGTATCAGTAAACCAACTGCCTGATATTTTGACGATGCTTCCTGCATTACCCCATCCCCAAAAATTTATATTTGCTTCTCGCTGAAGCACCATATGGTCAGAAAAGAAATTTGGCAATCTAAGTTGTGCCGATGCTTGCCATGAAATTGAACATAATGCAAGTAGACAAATAAAAAATATTTTTTTTGCTAACATCTAGGTAGTTTTAGGTTATTTTATGATTAAAAATAGAAAAAACTAAAGTAAAATCCAACACTGCTTTATAAAAGAAAAGCTGTTTCATTTTTAACGAAACAGCTTTTAAGTAATTTTATGAGATTCTTAATGAATTATTCTCAAAAAGGTGGCTACTTTTTCTTTTAAAGATCTTCTATCAACAATGAAATCTAAAAAACCATGTTCTAATACAAATTCGGAGGTTTGAAAACCTTTTGGTAGATCTTTTTTAATAGTTTCCTTGATTACGCGGGGTCCTGCGAAGCCAATTAATGCTCCAGGCTCAGCAATATTAATATCTCCTAACATTGCAAAGGAAGCAGTAACACCACCTGTAGTAGGATCTGTCAATAAACAAACGTAAGGAAGTCTAGCTTGAGCAAGTAAGGCAAGTTTTGCCGATGTTTTCGCCATTTGCATTAATGAAAATGCCGCCTCCATCATCCGTGCGCCACCTGATTTTGAAATCAGCATAAATGGTAATTTATGTTCAATGCAATAATCAATCGATCGAGCAATTTTTTCTCCAACAACCGATCCCATAGATCCACCAATAAAGGAAAAATCCATGCAGGCCACAACAACTTTCTGGCCTTCAATATTTCCAACAGCTGAGCGTAATGCATCTTTTAACCCTGTCTTTGCCTGACTATCAACTAATCTGTCTCTGTAAGGCTTGGTGTCAACAAAATTCAATGGATCACCCGCAGTAAGGTTCGCGAACAGCTCTGTATACTCGTTGTTATCAAATAATATAGAAAAGTAGGCCGCCGATCCTATTCTGATATGGTAATCGCAATAATGACAAACATACTTATTTTCAATTTGTTCGACATTCAAAAGAGGTTTTTTGCAATTTGGACATTTGTTCCACATTCCATCAGGGGCCTCTTTTTTATGTTCTGTTGCAGTATGAATACCTGCTTTGTTTCTTTTAAACCAACTCATAGATTCGTGTTAATTCGGATTACAAATAAACGAAAAATATCTAATATGTTTATTTGGAATTCTAAATGACGGTAAGATGAAGGAAATTTTGCCCCGAAAAAAGGGCACAAAAAATGGGTAAGCTACCTTTATCGCACCGCTCAACCAAATACCCTTGCTTTGTTCCCAACCTGGGGGAGTCAAAGGGAGCTGGTCGTAAAGGACTTACCCAAGGCAAAAGTAGCAAAATTTTAATCTTTTCGAAAAGAAAATTGCAATATCTGCCTATGAGCTTGAAATTCAGTCTTAAAATTACATTCTGTCCTTCCTGTATTCGCTTGTTAATGCGTAATATCCGAAGATACCCAACCCGATTGAAATAATTGGCGTAAGTATAAATAATATGATTATTCCAAAAACAAGATCTTCTTGTTGTCCTGTGGCAATTTTTGGAATTCCAAATTGGACAACACAAAAATATGCAGTGAGTAACGCTAATAGTATCCATAAAACCCCTAAAACTTTCTTGATAATCTCCATTTTAATTTTTTTTAATTTAAATCTTTAGCGACCATATTTTTATTGATGTAGAGTGCACCAATGATAAAACAAACTGCAGCGATAATTATAGGATACCATAATCCTTCCAAATAAAATGTTGGATCTCCCTTCACTTGAGCATTCGTTGCTAAATAAGTAGAAACAGCGGGTAATAGTCCTCCGAATATTCCATTACCAATATGATAAGGAAGAGACATGGATGTGTACCTGATTTTTACCGGGAAAATTTCCACCAGAAACGCGGCAATTGGCCCGTAAACCAAAGTAATATAGATGATCTGAATAAAGATTAGAGCCACTAATGAAATGTAATTTTTACCGCTAATATGTAATGTTTCCTTTTTACTCTCCTTATTATCTCCCTCCAATACTGGCTCTCCTTGTAATGCTATAAGTTTGGTTTTTTCTAGAACTAATCTACTGCCATCGGAATAATATTTTGTTTGTTTGTGTGTCTCTTTTAATTCCGTGTCATTGGAGGTTTGAAAGGTCTCATCAACCCTCTTTTCTGTGAGTTCGGTTTTATTTTGTAGATCACTAATGCTATACATCACTTGATAGATTGGACGATACGTCAAAACAGCCAGTAGCATACCTGTCAACATTACCCATTTCCTTCCTACTTTATCGGAAAGTTTTCCAAATACAATAAAAAATGGAGTTCCACACAATAAAGCAATTCCTAGAATGGTGTCTGCCTGATCAGAATCCAACATCATAACTGTTTTCATAAAACTCATGGAATAGAATTGCCCTGTATACCAAACAACACCTTGTCCCATTGCTGCTCCAAATAACGCTAACAACACGAACTTAAGGTTGTATTTATTTCCAAAGCTTTCTTTTAAGGGATTGGTAGATGTTTTTCCCTCAATCTTTGCTTTTTTGAATTCTGGTGATTCATCCATGTTTTTACGAATCAAATAAGAAACGAAAACCATGATTATCGACAATAGAAAAGGAACTCTCCATCCCCAATCATCAAATTGTTGTTCGCTGAGGAAAAACTTGGTCAGTAGAATCACCGCTAAAGAAATAAAGAGTCCGAAGGTGGCGGTGGTTTGAATCCAAGAAGTCCAATATCCTCGCTCTCCCTGTGGAGCATGTTCAGCAACGTAAGTCGCTGCCCCTCCATATTCACCTCCTAAAGCTAATCCTTGTAGCAAGCGTAAGATAAGCACCAGTAGAGGAGCAAAAAAACCAATTTGAGCATAGCTAGGAACGCAACCTATTAAAAACGTTGCACCCCCCATTAGTAATAGGGTAACCATGAAAGTGTATTTCCTTCCTATTAAATCACCAAGACGACCAAAGAAAAGAGCGCCAAAAGGACGGACTACAAATCCGGCAGCAAAGGTTGCTAACGTAGAAAGAAAAGCTGCGGTCGGGTTATCTGATGGGAAAAATTTGGTCGAAATCACCACGGATAAGCTTCCGAAAATAAAAAAATCGTACCATTCTATTAATGTTCCTAAGGATGAAGCACCAATGACTTTCCAGATTCCTTTTTTACTTACTTGTTCTTGCATATATCAATTTAGGTTATAGATTATTCGTTTTTTTATGAAAACACCAAATGGTTAAGTCTTTTATTCTTTAATTTCAAGAAAATAGAATTCCTATATAGATTATCATATCGTGGATTAGAAATGAGACTCTTGCAGGTTTATATTATTTAGACTTTTCAGACTATTTTTGAAGTTTTCTAATACGAGAAAATGATCCAAAACAATAGGCTAAACAATGTACAAATTGTTTTATTGGGTACTTTCTTTATAAACTCAACTAAAAATTAAGATCTTCTTTTGGTTCTCTTCAGTTTAAAGATATGAAATCAAGGCTCTTTCTGCAATAACTCTTGAATTTAATTTTTAAAATTGTTATAAATCGCTAAAAAAGCTTAGTAAGGTTTCTTTTTCTCTTCAAATTAAATCTTAAAAAAAACAATGATTACCTTTGTGAGGAACAAATATTAGTTTGACATGGAATTACAAGAGCCTTTTGATATCGAAGTTGGTGGTGTGAATTACTCAATCTTTCCTGATGAAAAAGATACATATACTGTTTTCAAGGAGGGAGTGGAATATGTCCAAATAATCAAGGACACCGATTCAAGTTGGTTAAAATTGAATCCTGAAACGGGAATACCTATGTTTGGTATGGATGAGGAGATCAACTTACTGGGCCATGAGATCCTGAAATATTTATCTTAATTCAAAATGAATGGCCCAGAGCTCAACATCTGTTTCCTCGCTCTGGGAGTGAAGTCTACATGGGGATATAAAGAACATATTTTGTGTCAAAAAACTCCTCTTTGAAGTAGCCGGAAATAGCATGTAATTCTGCTTTCACTTTAGCCTCTTTAATTTCTTCTTTTAAATCGCCCCCTTTGAGGTATAATATTCCATTTGGTATACTATTCTTGTCCTGTTTTTCAATCTTATTTCGAACCCAAGGGATAAAGTCAGCTAAACGTGTTACAGCTCGTGATATTACAAAATCGTATTTGTCATCCACATCTTCAGCCCTGATATGGTCAGCCTCCACATTGGTTAATCCAATGGCACTTGCAACTTCTCTAACTACGTTGATTTTTTTACCAATAGAATCTACTAAATGGAATTGAACCTCAGGAAATAGAATAGCCAGTGGAATTCCAGGAAATCCACCCCCAGTACCAACATCAAGAACTCTGGTTTTAGCAGATAACTCACCTACGAATTTACCTATTGCAAGTGAATGTAAAACGTGCTTAAGGTACAAACTTTCAATATCTTTGCGTGAAACGACATTGATTTGGTTATTCCAAAACGGATACACTTGCCCCAGCTGAGCAAATTGTTCTTTTTGCTTTTGAGAAAGCTTAGGGAAGTATTGATAAATAATTTCTACAGATGGATTCACAATAAATGGATTTAAGGGTTTCTATTTCCAAGAAATCTGCTTTCTTGAGCGGTTGAATATCCCGTTCAAACAGATGTAAAAATAATAATATAGATCTAATATGGGTAGCCAGATCAAGAGATCCAAAACAAGCAACTTTTTATAGATAGGCCTAAAAATTAGGAGTTGACTCACTAAACGTATTAAATATGCAATTAAGGCGATATACCATAACCAAGGAAGTAATATTGCACATGCAATTAGATTTATATAAAAAAGTACAGCAGTAATCAGTTGAGTACCCAACATGAATTGGTGCCTTTTCTTATATACTGTTGATGCTCCTGCGTGTCTTGCCTTTTGTTTGTAATAACTTTTCCAGCTTTGTTTAGGTATTGAATAGACAAACGAATCTGGATGAATAGCAATCTGGGTATTCTGTTTTGAAGCATTACTGTTTACAAATAAATCGTCATCACCAGACTTGATATGCATGTGAGAATTAAACCCTTTACCTTTAAAGAAGAGTGATTTTGTGTATGATAAATTTCTACCAACTCCCATGTACGCATTTTTTTTTAATGCATAACTTAAATAGCTCATGGCAGTATGCGTAGTCTCAAACCGAATTAATCTATTTAAAAACCCTGGATATTTAAAGTAAGGAGAATATCCTAGAATGATTTCATTTTTTGGGCTCATGAGAGCGGAAAGTTCTGTTAACCAGCGATTACTGCTCGGTTGACAATCTGCATCTGTCATTAATAGCCATTCATTCTTCGTTGCTTTAATGCCCATAGTTAAGGCAAATTTTTTGCTATGTTTTAATTGGATATGCTCTTTTATATCTACAATCTTTAGATTCTGATATTTACTAGAAAAATCTTTAAGAACCCACTTGGTATCATCCTCTGAGTAGTCATTTACCACAATAACTTCAAAGTTTGGGTAATCCTGTTCTAAAATAGCAGGTAAAAACTGTAGTAAATTTTGCTGCTCATTGTGGGCGCAAATGATTATTGAAATAGGTGTTGTATGGTTTGCTTGAGGAGTATCCTTTATTTTATAAATTGCTAATTTGCCGTATACAAAAAGTATAAAATACAATTGTATCAAAAGTAACAAGAGCAAGGTTCCATATGGAACAAGCATGAAGTCCAAATTGTTGAAGATATTGATATCCATAGAAATTAGTCTCAAAGATACAGGTTAAATCATTATATTAGGATTTCTTTGTTAAGAAATGCGAATTATTCATCGAATTATGGATCGGTCAGAATTTTTATAGTATTTTTGCGGTCGATTAAAGATTGATATGAAATTTACGCTTCAGGCACAAGATAAACTCTCCAAAGCCAGAGCAGGTGAAATAGAAACCGCTCATGGAACCATAAAAACACCAATTTTTATGCCGGTAGGTACCGCCGGAACAGTCAAGGCTGTCCATCAGCATGAATTAGTTAATGATATTCAGGCTCAAATTATTTTAGGGAATACATATCATTTATATTTGCGTCCGGGGCTGGAGGTCTTGAATAAGGCTGGTGGTCTTCATAAGTTTATAAATTGGGATAGACCCATATTAACAGATTCTGGTGGTTATCAAGTATACTCTTTAACCGAAGTACGTAAAATTAAAGAAGAGGGTGTTACCTTTAGATCACATATTGACGGTTCAAAACATTTGTTTACACCAGAAAATGTGATGGATACTCAACGCATAATTGGTGCTGATATCATAATGGCTTTTGATGAATGTACGCCTTATCCTTGTGATTACAAATATGCTCAACGGTCTATCGAGATGACTCATCGTTGGTTAAAGCGTTGCTGTGATCGATTTGATGCTACTCAGCCATTATACGGATACGAGCAAACATTATTTCCGATTGTTCAGGGTTCGGTTTACAAAGATTTAAGAGTGAAATCTGCTGAGGTTATCGCTTCATTTAATAGAGAAGGTAATGCAATTGGAGGACTCTCAGTTGGAGAACCTGCAGAAGATATGTATGCGATGACTGAGGTGGTGACCAATATTCTTCCGCAAGAAAAACCGAGGTATTTGATGGGAGTGGGAACGCCGATTAATCTTTTGGAAAATATCGCCTTAGGAATTGATATGTTCGATTGTGTGATGCCTACTCGAAACGCACGCAACGGAATGTTATTTACTAGAAACGGTATTATTAACATAAAGAATGAGAAATGGAAAGATGATTTTAGTGCTATTGAATCTGAGAGCGATTTATTGGTTGACCAGATCCACAGCAAAGCTTATCTTAGACATTTAATAAGATCACAAGAAATTCTTGGTGCCCAAATTGCATCCCTTCATAACCTCCATTTTTATCTTTGGTTGGTAAACCAAGCAAGAGAAAAAATAATCGACGGTAGTTTCTATGATTGGAAAAATAAGATGGTAAAAGTTTTAGGTCAACGTTTATAATATTCTGGATGAAAATTATCGACAAATATATCATTGGTAAATATCTTTCTACTTTTACTTTCACAGTAGCAATTTTTTGCGTGGTGATCGTGATATTTGATATATCCGAAAAAATCGATGATTTTAATAAGTATGGGGCGACTATGTCCCAAATTATTTTCGAGTATTATGCATTGGGAAGTCTTCCGTTTTTTATCAATATGTTAACCCCGTTGTTTAATTTTATTGCGGTTATTTTTTTTACCTCAAAGATGGCGGATCAAACGGAAATCGTACCAATTTTAAGTGGTGGTATGAGCTTTAATAGGATGTTAAGACCTTATGTTTTTTGCGCGGGATTAATTTTTGCGATGACTTTAATTTCCAATGTTTACATTATACCCTACACGAATAAAATTAAAGTCAATTTCGAAAATGTGTATGTTAAACCAAATAAGGTTTCAACAACATCTTCCTCAATACACATGCAAGTGGACTCAAATACATATGTATATATGGGTTCATTTGATACAAAGTCCAAAGTAGGTTATAACTTCAGCCTAGAAAAATTTGATGGAGATAACATGACTGAAAAATTAATGGCAGAGCGTATTACTTGGGATTCTCTAGCCAACAAATGGAGTCTACACAGTTACAGCAACAGGATAATCGATGGTCTCAAGGAAGATATGAAAAAGGGAGATAAAAGAGATACAACATTGGACATGCGACCTATGGATTTCGAATCCTATGAAAATGTATTCACAACCATGAATCATAATGAGCTAAATCTTCGGATAAGCAAAGAAGAAATTAGAGGTACGGGTATGATGAATGAGCTTTTACTTGAGAAATATAAGCGATTAATCAATCCATTTTCAGCATTTATCTTAACCATCATCGGCGTTTCCCTATCATCAAAAAAAGTTAGAGGTGGTATTGGTCTGAGTTTGGGTATCGGGATAGGACTTAGTTGTATTTATATTGTGCTAGAAAGATTTTCAAGTATGTTCTCAATTAAGGGCGGCTTAGATCCTTTGATTTCAGTTCTTATACCCAATGTGATTTTTTTACTCTTAAGTTTTTATTTGTTAAAAAGAGCTCCCAAATAATATTTATTTATCCATGGCTAGGTTTGTTGTCAATCGCAATATTCTAATATTGCATTTTACCGTATTAATTTGGGGATTCACGGGGGTGTTAGGAGATTTGATTTCTGTTTCTGCCCTGCACTTGGTTTGGTATCGAGTTCTAATTGCGGCTGTTTCACTATACGTATATTTTCTTATCACACGAAAATCCCTGATTGTTTCTTTACCCCAATTAGGGGAGTTCCTGGGCGTAGGACTGTTAGTTGGCTTACATTGGGTGTTATTTTTTCATGCAATTAAAATATCTACTGTTTCGGTGACTTTAGTTACTTTATCCTCTGCGACTTTATTTACAGCTATTCTAGAACCAATAATTAATAACAAAAGAATATCTTTTGCTGATGTGATAGTCGGATTGATTATCATCTTTGGAATTTATCTTATATTTAAATTTGAATTCCATTATTTTTGGGGAATTATTTTTGGGTTATCATGTGCGTTATGCGCTAGCTTTTTCGCTGTCTTTAATGCAAGGATGGTAAAAAAAGCATCTCCGTCCATTATTGCTTTTTATGAAATGATTGGTGCCTGGATTGGGGTCAGTTGTATTTTGCTTTTCACTGGTGGATTTAATAATGAAATGATTCTGAACCAATCTGATTTATACTACCTGCTGTTATTAGGGATTGTATGCACAGCAGTTGCCTATGTAATGGGAGTAGCTGTTATGCGAGAGCTTTCAGCTTTCACAGTTGCTTTAACGACTAATATGGAACCTGTTTATGGTATAATTTTGGCACTGCTAATATTTGGGCATAAAGAAACCATGAGTATTGGGTTTTATTTTGGTGCAATTATAGTTTTAGGTGCCGTTTTTATTTATCCATATCTTCAGTCTAGATATCGCCGATTTTAGGGCCTAAACGGTGTTTATTTGACCTTCCAGGACGTAGTTACTTAAAGTTGTTTCTGCAATCGATTGTGTAATTCATGCAAACGTTTTCGTGTTATACGAATTTGTATATCCTTTTCTTTTTCTTTTACTTTCCTGTCTAAATTTTGATTAAGCACAAAGCTTTTTCCTCTATTATTTATACAAGAAAATATGATAAAAAGAATTACTAATCCTATTTTCATTCTTAAAAAAAGTCACTTGACTATTGGGCTTATGTTGAGCTTTGTCATGTTTGACGGAAATGCCTTTGCAGGCAATCTAACTAAGAATGATACCGGTGTCTTTTCCATTCAAATGGAAATCAAAGGTAAAGTTACCTCCAATGGAAAACCCTTGGTATCTGTAACGGTCTTCAGTAAAGAGAATCCCTCAAAAGTAACTAAAACAGATGAAAATGGTGACTTCAGCCTTGATGCTAAAGCGGGGGAGACTTTAGTGTTTAATGCAATGGGTTATCAGCGTATTGAAAAATTGGTTACGGGGAATCAAGTCAATGTTTCCTTGATCCCTAGTGAAGAGTTGATTGATGAGGTTGTTGTAACGGGTTATTCGACGCAGAAAAAAGGGGATATTTCGGCTGCTGTTTCGACAATCGACCAAAAAGAACTTCAAGATACGAAATCACCCAATGTATCCAATCTACTTCAAGGAAAGGTTGCGGGTGTAGATGTCGTCAATGGGAGCGGACAGCCTGGTCAGGGGGCAAATATTCGTATCCGGGGCCGAAACTCCATTTCTTCTGGTACAGCTCCATTATGGGTTGTTGATGGGGTCATTGCACACGGAACACCCAATATTAATCCTAATGACATTGAGTCTCTGTCCATCTTAAAGGATGCTGCGGCTACTACACAATATGGCTCGAGGGGAACTAACGGTGTTGTAATTGTCTCGACAAAAAGAGCGGCATTAGCGGGTGAAGGGATATTTTCAGTCAACCTATCGGCGGGTACAAGCAAGTTCAATCCAGGCAAATTTGAAGTGATGAATTCTAAACAAATCTGGGAACTATATGAATCTTTTAATAATCAGAATGCTATTCCTGATAATGTGTCACCGGAGGTTGTTAATACAGATTACAATTGGTTGGAAAGTGGATCTCAAGCAGGCTTAGTACAAGATTTTAGCGCTAACTACATGGGGAAAACTGAGAAAACTTCAATTTATTCCAGTGTAAACTATTATGACGAACAAGGTTCTATTAAAGGATATGATTATAATCGACTAACTAGTCGATTGAATATAGATCATAAGCTAACAGATAGGATAACTTTTAAGCCGAAGATTAACGCTTCTTATACATCGTATAAAGATAAGCAACATTCTTTATATGACATGATGCTAAATATGCCATGGGATAGTCCTTATCTTGAAAATGGAACCATTAAAAACCCGCAGATTGATGGATCTACCTTGTATACCTGGTACGGGAGAGATAACCGAAACTATTTGTATGATTTGCAATATAATTACGGGAAGGGTCAAACTTTTGATATTCAATCAAATTTAGATTTCTCTTACCGTATTTCCGATCGTTTTACATTTGAATCAATGAACAACTTGTCGTATTACAATCAAAATACCATGAGTTATCAGGATCCACTCTCAAACGGAGGGATGAGTAACAATGGAACGGTATATCAATTTTCAAATAGACGTATTGTTCGTTTTTTTAATCAGATGTTAAAATACAATGAATCTTTTGGTAAACATAATCTGTCTGGATTTGCAGGATATGAATACTCTGATTTTACCTATTCTGATTTGGGTATAACAGGGAAGGGAATCGCTCCCGGCTCAGAAATTATTGGTAATGCAGCTGAAGTACTTTCGAAATCAGGTACTAAACTTGATTACGCTTTTCAATCGGGCATTATCCAAGGTAATTATGGCTATGACAACCGTTATAATGCTCAGATTTCTTATCGTTTTGATGGTTCCTCTAGGTTTGGTGAAAAAACACAATACGGTAGTTTTTACGCAATAAGCGGAGCATGGAATATTCACAATGAAAACTTTTTCAATTCTTCTATTGTGAACCTTATGCGCATACGTGCATCTTATGGTTCAGTAGGAAACACGCCTATTAATTACTACGCATCCTATTCCACCTATAGGCTCAATGCGCAATATAATGGAGAACCAGCCGCAATTCTTGGCCAGTATCAAAACTCCAATGTAAGTTGGGAAAAAGCAAAAGATGCTAACCTTGGGCTAGAACTTGGTTTATTGGGCAGGTTTAATCTAACAGTTGACTTGTACAATAAAAATATTGATGAATTATTGTACTATGTTGAATTCCCTTCTACTGCTGGATGGTCGGGGTACTGGATGAATATTGGTTCAATCCGCAACAAGGGGATTGAAGTCGCTTTAAATGGAGAGCTATTTCAGACAGAAAGCCCTTTTCAGTGGAACCTGGGTGTAAATTTTGCTCATAATGACAATGAAATCACATCTTTAAAAGACAATTCTGATATTCCAAAGGGAGATTTAAGGCAATTTTCAGTAGGAAGAGATATCGATTCTTGGTATATGCGTAAATGGTCTGGTGTAGATCCGGAGAATGGAGCTCCATTATGGGAAGTTATTGATCAAGAAACTGGAGAAGTATCAACAACGTCAAATTACAACCAGGCAACCCGTCAATTTGTCGGTACAGGTTCTGCGAAATTGCAAGGAGGTCTTTCTTCGTCGATGAGATACAAGGGATTCTCTTTGAATGCTTCGCTAGCATTTGTCTCAGGAGCTCAAACCTTTAATGCGGCACGTCAGTATTTTGATGCAGACGGAGCATATCCAAGTTATAATCAAATGGTTTTAAGGGAAGACTGGTCGAGATGGACACCCGAAAATACAGATGCAACCCATCCTGTAGCGATCTATAATAATAACAGTGGCTCAAACAAAATCTCATCAAGATACCTGGAAGATGCATCTTTCTTAAGATTAAGAAATGTTACCCTAGCCTATAATTTCGCTGATGTGATAATAACAAAAATGAAGCTGAAGGGATTGGGTCTATTTCTTTCTGCTGATAATTTATGGACCGCGACTAAATTTACTGGATTGGATCCTGAAAGTGCAATGGTAGGTAATGATAACTCAGTTGATAAAACTTCTGGTGACGCTACAGCCCAATATCCTGCACCTAAAAGATTTATTTTTGGTTTGAATTTCACATTTTAAGAATTGAACATGAAAAATATACTTATATATAGTGCTGCGGCGCTTCTGTTTACAAGCTCTTGTTCACTAGATAAAGAACCGTATGACTCTTTAACAAATGAATCAATAGACAATACACCGGGTGCTTTAGAGGCCTTGAATAATGGAAACTATCATACGCTGAAAGGTTGGGTAGAAAATTGGCACCGTGTAACAGAATATCCTGGGGATAATGTTGCTTTGAGTGGAACTACAACAGACAATCTTTTTTACAATTATAATTATCAACGTATTGTTAATAATGCAAGAGTGAATAGTTATTGGTCAAATTCTTATAAAGTTATTGCCGGAACTAATCATTTATTAGCTCGATTAGCTGAGGGTAAAGACGAGGCGACCGATCAGGTTATTGCAGAAAACCTTTATTTAAGAAGTCTAATGTATTTTTATTTGGCAAATGTTTTTGGTAAACCTTATAATCAAAACCCTGAAGTAAACCTCGCTGTCCCTTTGAATTTAGCAGATGATCCATTTGAGGTGCTACCTAGGAATACGGTGAAGCAGGTTTATGAGCAAGTCGAGAAAGATTTGTTAAAAGCTGAATCTATGTTTAAAGAATATAAATCCAATATATATGCAAGTGTCTATTCCACTCAGGCGTTATTGGCAAGGTTATATCTTTATACTGGTGAGAATCAAAAAGCAATTGAATATGCAAACAAAGTGCTCGAATCCGGGAAGTTTACACTACTTACGGGTGCGAACTATAGACAACTCTCCACCTCAACCCCTGAAAGCAATTCTGAGAATATATTTGCCATTAAATTTGTTAAGGATGTTGATTACTCAGATAATGGCTGGTATACTATTGGTTCAATGTATGCAAATTTTGAAGGTTCAGGCTGGGGAGAGATGTATGCATCTAGGACCTATCTAGAGGAGATACGAAAATACCCTGAGGATGTTCGTTATAAAATGATTCAACCGGTGGTAGCAAATGCAAATGAACTTCATGCATATTATGTTACTGACGATTATAAGTACAAAAGTGTTGTTGTAAAACAACTTGGTGCGGACTATACATATACAGAATCTGGAACGTCCAAAACCTTGATAAAAGAATCAAATGGAGCTGGGTCATTTCAATATTATATCCAAATCGAAGGAAAGAAAAGGACTGTACTGATTGATAAAAAATTGGATACAAGAAATGGTTATTTAAAATATTATATTTTAAAATGTTCTGGACAAGAAGGGCAGGCACATCTTTGGTCACCCATTATTTCAAGATTGGCAGAAATTTATTTAATACGTGCAGAAGCAAATGCTAAACTTGGAAATGTATCTGCTAGTTTGGAGGATGTAAATATTATCAGAAAACGTGCAGGAATTCCAGCTGCGGGATTATGGAATGCATCGAATTTGGATGGACAATCTGCATTAGATGTTGTGCTTGCAGAACGTAAATTAGAGCTTGCCTGGGAAGGTCACAGAAAATTCGATATATTTCGAAATGGATATACATTAAATCGTAAATATCCTGGAACTCATTATGCTAACGCAAATTCATTCTTGACAATTCAAGCAACAGCTAAGGAGGTTATAGAATTTATACCGGAACAGCAGATCGTTTTATCGAATGGCATTTTGGTTCAGAATCCTTAAAACTTATTTTTTTGACTTAAAGGTGGACATTTGTCCACCTTTAATATTTTACAGCTAAGGCGTCAGATAGATCTTCCCCTTTTTTACCATTAACCGTTAGATATTTATTTACTTTAGTTATCCCTATTATTAATCGCCTTATGAAGGGAATTCTAGATATTTTTTTAAAATCTAAATTATTAACTTTTCCATTTTTAGCAATTCTGCCTAAATATGTGCGATTTATGCGTAACTTTGTACTTTTATAAGATATATTTAAAATGTTGCCGTGAGGTAACGAATGAATTCAAATATGGCAAATATTGTAGCAATCGTAGGAAGGCCTAATGTGGGCAAATCCACTTTATATAATCGATTAACGGAAAGCAGAAAGGCCATCGTAGATGACTTTAGTGGAGTGACTAGAGATCGTCACTATGGTCAATCAGAGTGGATTGGTAAGACTTTCACTGTAATTGATACTGGCGGTTTTGTTCAAGGTTCTGAGGATGTTTTTGAAGCAGCCATTAGAGATCAAGTATATATCGCTATTGACGAAGCCTCAGTAGTCTTATTTGTTGTTGATGTTAATACCGGAATTACTGATTTGGACGACGAAATTGCTAATATATTACGCAAGAGCAATAAGCCAGTGTATGTTGTCGCAAATAAGGTGGATAGCGCCAAACAGCACCATGATTCTCACGAATTTTATTCTTTTGGTTTAGGTGAAATATATAATATTTCCTCAATGACTGGTTCTGGTACGGGGGAATTATTAGATGAGGTTGTCAGTCATTTTGGGCTTGAACAAGAAGAAGAATCAGATTTACCTAAATTTACGATAGTTGGACGACCAAATGTTGGGAAATCTTCGTTAACAAATGCTCTTTTAGGACAAGAAAGAAATATTGTAACGCCAATCGCAGGTACAACTCGCGATTCTATCAGAATCCACTATAATCAGTTTGGACATGAGTTCCTTTTAATCGATACCGCTGGAATGCGTCGTAAAACAAAGGTGAATGAAGATATTGAGTTTTATTCTGTAATGCGTACCATAAAGGCATTAGAAGATTCTGATGTAGTTATTTTAATGATTGATGCTAAAGATGGAATTGAAGCTCAAGACATTAATATTTTTCACCTAGCAGAGAAAAATAAGAAAGGCATCGTTGTCTTGGTTAATAAATGGGATACAGTAGAAAAGGACCATAAAACAGCAAAGGAATTTGAAGAAACGATACGTACTAAGATAGCCCCATTTACAGATGTTCCAATCATTTTCACCTCAGTTACTGAGAAGCAGCGTATTTTCAAAGCTGTTGAAACAGCAATGGAAGTTTATGCCAATAAAACTAAGAAAATACCGACTTCCAAATTAAATGACGTGATGTTGGAGATTATAGAGAATTATCCACCTCCAGCGATCAAAGGGAAGTATATTAAAATTAAATATGCGACCCAGTTGCCAGGGAAATCTCCAATGTTTGCTTTCTTCTGTAATTTGCCTCAATATATCAAAGATCCGTATAAGCGATTTATTGAAAATAAATTGCGTGAAAAATTTGATTTTACGGGTGTCCCTATTCAAGTATTTTTTAGACAAAAATAATCAGTTCAATACATCGTATGGAGCATAATTTAACAGTATACAATACCCTTACTCGAAAAAAAGAAAAGTTTGTTCCTATACATCCCAACCTAGTTGGGATGTATGTTTGTGGACCGACTGTTTATAGTGATGTTCACCTTGGAAACTGCAGAACTTTTGTGTCGTTTGATTTAATCTTCCGGTACCTTTTGCATTTGGGATATAAAGTCCGTTATGTACGAAATATCACCGATGCTGGGCATTTGGAGGGTGATCGGGACGAAGGGGATGATAAATTTGCCAAGAAGGCAAAACTAGAACAATTGGAACCTATGGAAATTGTTCAAAAATATACCATAGGTTTTCATGAGGTATTGCAATTATTTAATGCGTTGCCACCAAGTATTGAACCTACTGCCACCGGTCATATTTCTGAACAAATTGAAATGGTTCAGCAAATCATTAAAAATGGATTCGCTTATGAGGTAAACGGTACTGTTTATTTTGATGTAGAAAAATACATTAAAGAACACAATTATACGATATTAACGAATCGAAATCTCGAAGATTTACTAAATAATACCAGAGAATTAGGAGGGCAAGACGAGAAAAAAGGACGTTTGGATTTTGCGCTTTGGATTAAGGCAAAACCTGAACACATCATGCGTTGGCCTTCACCTTGGGGTGTTGGTTTTCCGGGTTGGCATATTGAATGTTCAGCAATGAGTAGAAAATATTTAGGCGATCAATTTGATATTCATGGGGGAGGGATGGATTTAGCTGCTACTCACCATACGAATGAAATCGCTCAATCAGAGGCATGTAATCACACCTCACCTGCAAAATATTGGATGCATACCAATATGCTTACTGTTAATGGTTCAAGAATGTCCAAATCTTCAGGGAATGGATTTCTACCAGGTGAATTATTTACAGGTAATCACCCTTTATTGAACAAAGGCTATTCGCCGATGTCGGTTCGTTTCTTTATGCTCCAGGCCCATTATCGGAGTACCTTAGATTTCTCGAATGAAGCATTGGAGGCCGCAGATAAAGGGTATAAACGTTTGATGACCGCAGTAAATTTGTTGGAAAAAATTCCAGCCTCCTCAAAATCGAATTTTACTGAGCTAGATGAAATCAAATGCCGAAGCTTTGCAGCTATGGATGATGATTTCAATAGTCCAGTTTTAATTGCTGAATTATTTGAAGTTGTTCGGATTATCAATTCTTTGTATGATGGAAAATTGACAATTTCTCAAGAGGATCTTTTAGATTTAAAACAGTTTATCCAAGAAACTGTCTTCTCGATTTTGGGTCTTAAAGATGATTTGTTGAACAATTCAGAACACGTGGACGACCTTATGGACATCATCATCAATTTGCGAAACGAAGCTAAAAATAATAAAGACTTCGTTACCTCTGATCGTATACGCGAGTATCTTAATTCTATTGGTATTCAATTAAAGGATAGCAAGGATGGGACACTTTGGAATAAGATTTGATTGGTAAGGTAAAAATTACACGAATGATCTATAAAAAAGGCTTATCACTCTTAGCAACAGCATTGATATCTTTATCAAGTTTTGCCCAATTGCCAGAGAAAGTAGGAGGTTTACTTTCGGTTGATAAAACTGCAGCAAATATTTCAAGAACAGAATCTCCACATGCCGGTTTAAAATACATAGTGAATAAGGAAACTGTTTTTTTGGTACCTTCTGCTGTGAATGCCGCTAATTACTTAGAAAATAGACCCAATATCCCAGATGTATTAACTTGGACACCAAATTTTGTCTTGGTGTCTCGAAGTTTAGATTGGGGAGTTACCTCAGGCCCTTTGCAATTTCAAAAAGTAGGGGCCATTAAACGTTATGGTCAATATCTTACGATTTGGTCTCGCGATAAAAAGGGAGCTTGGAAAGCTCATCTTCGAGCAGAGGTTGAAAACTATGGAAAGAAAAAAGCGAGTCCTCTTGAGTATTATGAACCCGACGATAAAAATTATCTAAAACACAGATCTGTAAAACGTCTGGAACAACGTGAAGAGGTTGTGCTTCAATCAGATAATCTTTTTTCCGCCACTTTAAAGGCAGATACAAAATTAGGATATACTGAATTCTTGGCGGATGATGCAAGATTTTATTTCCCTTGGCAAGCCGAAATTGAAGGACGAGAAAATATAGTTGATTTCTTAAAGAAACAACGCATTGAAATAGACACAGATCCATTAGAAGTTGGAAGAGCATATAGCGGAGAGTTTGCTTATACTTCAGGAACAGCTACTGTAGGAATGAAAGATAAAGTGATTAAATTTAGTTACATCCGCATCTGGCAATTGAAAGAAGATTTTCAATGGAAAGTGATTTTAGAAATGATGTTTGAAAGATAGGACTACTTGATTATAAGTACAGAAAAGGGCGATAAAATATTTTATCGCCCTTTTCTGTACTAGTATATTTGAAATTAGCTGTCTTTCTAATTTGCGGATGCAATATCCTCATCCATTGGTGTTAACCATAATTCCAATTCTTTACATGTTGCAAATTCTTCGTTCACATGTACAAAAGTATTCTTTGTCTTTTTTTCAAACCATTCACTTAAACTTCTACGCGTTTTGTCTTCCTGTGCTGCTTCTTGGATTTTTGCGAAATCCTGTTCTAAACTTGCTTTATGAGGGGGAATACGTGTCTTTAGTATGTTGAATTTGTAAGCAATATTTCCTGTTCGAGGATCTTGAAATTGGTATGGTTTAGAATATTCGCCTGGTTTTAATGGATCAATAGCAATAAATACTTCTTTCTCTAATAAATCAACAGGGATTAATGTTGTTCTTGATTGGGACTGTTGGTTTACCACCATTCCACCATTGAATTTGGTTTCTTTGTTGTCCGAGTATAATGTAGCAGCTGTACTGAATGGAATCTCACCGTTACTTACTCTATCATAAATAGAATCAATTTTTGCTTTGGTCCGTTCTAAACTTGCAGCGGTAGGTTTGGTCTGTATTAAAACGTGTCTTACATTCACCTCTTCTCCTCTACGGGCTAAGACTTGAAGGAAATGGAATCCATATTCGGTTTCGAAAACCTGAGATATTTCTCCCTCTTTAAGTCTAAAAGCTACTGCGGAAAATTCCTTTACATAGTTTTCTCGAGGAGCAAAACCATATTCTCCACCGTGGACAGCTGACCCTTTGTCCTCAGAATAAAAACGAGCAACGGTTCCAAAGTCAGTTCCATCTAATACTTGTTGACGGTATTTCTCTGCCTTTTCTTTAAATACGTTTTTTTCCTCTTTGGTCAATTCCGGTTCAACAACGATCTCTCCGATTTCAACCTCTGTATTGAAATTAGGTAAACTATCTTGATTCAAACTTTCAAAATAACGTTTTACTTCGTTTGGCGTTACACTTATTTTAGAAATGATTGTTCTTTGGAAAGCTTCTGCTTTAATTTGTTCGGTAAGGATGGGCCTCATCTCTTCCTTATACTGCAATAAAGAGCGTTTAAGAAATCCTTCTAATCGTTCCTGTCCCCCAGCCCGTCGAACCATGTCTTTCATTCGAGCGTTTAGTTGATCATCTACCTCTGACTCAGTAACTTCGACCGAGTCGATTACAGCTTGTTGTGCCAATAATTTGGTCATGATTAACTGTTGCAAAGCGGTGCATTTGAAATCCTCATTTGGGGTTCCACCATTTGCTAGATATTGTGAATATTGCATATCAATATCCGATTGCAAGATTATGCTTGATCCCACATTGGCGACTACACGGTCAATCAATTTTGTATCTTGTGCCTTGGTTTGAAACGAACAAACGATAAGGAAAAGTATTAGGAAACTAGAAGGGTTTTTCATTCTATTATATATCACTCTTGATCTATAGTCTTTCGGCAAAATTATTAAATATTATGCCGGTTTCTACTATTAAATTTTAATTAATTATTTAGTAATCTTGTACAAGATACCAAGTTTTGCTAAATTACTCAAACAAGAATAAATTAAATTCGATTTAACCATATTTAACAGATGTTTTTACGCCTTTTTATATCTTTAATTATCGTGATAAATTTCATGAGTTGCAATCCCAAATCCTTAAAAATACCATTGTTTATTGGAACTTACACTTTAGACCAGGAAAGTCAAGGGATTTACGAGTTCGAGTTTGATACGCAAACTGCTGAGGTAACATTACTTTCAGAAACCAAAACTTCGAATCCTTCTTTTTTAGCTAAGTCTGACCAATTTTTATTGGCAGTCAATGAAAATAATGACGGAAATCAATCTTTGTCATCTTTTTCAATTTCTAAAGGAAAATTAAATTTTATCAATAAAATTGAAACTGATGGTGGGTCACCGTGTCATGTTCTACTTGATAAAACGGGACATTACGCAGTGGTGTCGAATTATAGTGGAGGTTCTCTGAATTTGTATTCTTTATCTCCTGATGGAAAAATTTTATCTAAAGATGATTATAAGCAATACGATGGTAAAAGCATCGATTCCAATCGTCAAAACTCCTCTCATATTCACTCTGCATTTTTTGGTCCGCATGATTTAATATATGTGTCAGATCTAGGTGCTGATAAAATTTATTGTCTAGGTGTTGAATCTTTTGAGGGTAAGCTAAAATTTGTGGAGAAGGATACACTTACGGTTCCACCAGGATCAGGACCGAGACACTTAGCTTTCCACCCAAATGGCAAAACGATGTATGCTTTGATGGAAATGACTGGTGATGTAATTGTTTTTAATCAAGCAGGTGAAGAATGGAAAATACAACAAACCATTAACATGAATCAAGAGGACTTTAAAGGTCAGTCAGGTGCAGCCGATATTAAGGTAAGTTCAGATGGTAAATTTGTATATGCAACAAATCGATCAGATGCTAACACGATTACCTGTTTTGTTACTAAACCAACTGGGGAGCTTTCGAAAATACAGGTAACCTCAGTTTTGGGAAAAGGGCCTAGAAGTTTTAGTTTTTCACCGGACGAGCGTTTTCTATTAGTGGCAAATCAGTTAAGCGATGAGCTCGTTATTTTCAACCGCGATGAAAGAACAGGTAAATTAACAGACTCTAAAAAAAGGATTAAAGCATTTAAACCCGTTAGTGTACTTTTTTAATCCACAACCGTTTAATCTTCGGATTTTGAAGTCATTTCCCTGGCATTTTGTTCAGCTTTTTCGGGGTCGCTCTCTAGACAATGGGTTTCTTTATTATACATACCCTTCAATTCATCTACAATGGTTCCTTTCCATAAAGGAGTTCCAGTAAAATACGCGGCTTTACCAATCATATGTGCGGCGATTGGAGCTGTTAAGATCAAAAAGAAAATGATGGCAATTGACTTAGTCGTGATTGAGATGTCGTCAGGGAACATGATCGCTGCGCAAATTAATAATAACCCAACCCCTAATGTTGAGGCCTTAACGGTAACCGATAATCGGAGATAAAAATCAGGCATTCTTAATACCCCTATAGAGGCAAATAAAATTGAAAAAGCGCCCACTGTGCTGAGTATAGCTAATATTACGTCAATCATCTTTTTGTTTTTCTATATAATATGAAAAGGCAATAGTTCCTAAGAATGCGATAAGTGCAAGAATGATAGCCACATCAAGTAAGACTTCTTGTTCTTGACGAATACTATAAACGGTTATAATACCAATTCCTATGGTAATAATTAGATCAAGAGCAATTACCCTATCTACGACTGTAGGTCCTTTAAACAATCGGATAAACACCAATAGTACTGATATCGTTAGTATAGGTAATATGACGAAATCAAAGTAAGCATCTAAATTCATCTCAATACCTCTAATAACTTCCTTTCAACTCCTGTTTTTAATGAACTTATAAATCTTTTTTCATCTTTTAGATACATAACATGTATATATATTGCTTTTTTATCATCACTAATATCAATAATTAAGGTGCCTGGAGTTAGTGATATGAAAGTCGATAATATATTAATTTCGAAATCTGTTTTTGCATTGACCGGATAGCGTACAATCCCAGGCTTAAAGAAATATTTGGGTGTAATCACATCATAGGCAACTTGGACATTCGCTTTAATTAGCTCATACAAGAAGAAAAAAAAGAAACTTATAATTTTTGGAACTCGAGAAAAATAGCGCTGATCAGATTCATTCCTGTTCATTATCCAAAGGACTCCAAAACCCAATAAATAGCCAAAAACGAAATTGGAGTAATTAAGTATTCCGATTAATGCCACCCAAATAAAGGATAACAACAAATTCATTAAGAAATATTTTATCATTCTTCAAAAACTTTATCGCCCAGTACCGTTCGGATATAAGAGCTAGGGTCTAACAATTCATTTGATATCCTATCTACTAGGCTGACAATGTTTTCGGCATTGAGTCCAATATATAGGGTTACAATACAAAGTAATAGAATAGGTACAAACAGAAGTAATTTTTTGAACAGGGGAAGGTCCTTAAAATTATCTTCCACAATAATCTCCGCTGGAGAATCTTTCCAGAATACTTCTGACCACATTTTGGCAATAACATATAATGTAACTAAACTACCAATAATTAAGGCAAGAATAAAGAAATACTGTTTGTCAACAAATGCCTCTTGAAATAAAAAAATTTTTGGCCAAAAACCAGACAAAGGAGGGATTCCTACCAACGAGAATAAAACGAGTGCAATGATCAACGAAATCATTGGGTAATGTTTATAAAGCCCCCCTAGTTTATTCATATCCATTGTGCCTCTTACCTGACGGATATATCCTGCAATGAGAAACATATTTGTTTTCACAATAATATCATGAACTAAATAAAAGACGGTTCCCATCAGGGCTAATTTTGTGAACATTGCAATACCTCCCAACATAAAGCCGATGTGACAAACAATAAGATACGAGAACATCCGTCTGATATTGGTTTTGATTAATGCACCAAAAGCTCCGGTTATTATAGTTAAAACAGCCAAAACCATAAATAAGTTTTTAGTGAATTCATCGGGAATAAAAATCAAACTAAAAACCCTTAGTATGGCATATATACCCACTTTGGTTAATAATCCTCCAAATGTTGCTGCTACGGCTGAGGGAGGTGTGTGATAGGAGGAGGGTAGCCAATAATACAAAGGGAATACGGCAGACTTAATTCCGAAACCTAAAATAAAGAAGACGGAGGTTATGCCAACAAGTGCCTTATTGTCAAAAGCTCTAATCTTTATCGATAAATCCGCCATGTTTAGGGAGCCGGTGATTCCATACAGTATGCCAATCCCCGTTAAGAAAAAAGTTGATGCCAAAATATTCATGGCCATATATTTTACAGCACCCTCTAATTGCGCCTTTCTTCCGCCCAATGTCATGAGTACGAAAGAAGAAATTATCACCACCTCAAACCAAACATACAGGTTGAATATATCACCAGTTAGAAATGCGCCATTCAAACCCATTAATAGGAAATGGAAAATTGGGAAGTATCCGTATAACATCCGTTGCCTGCTAAGCCCAATGGATGAAAATATTGAAACAGAAAATCCTGCAATCGATGTTAAAAGGACCATTGTTGCACTCAAAGAATCCGCAACAAAAACAATCCCAAAAGGGGCATCCCAATTGGAAGCATTCATATGCAGGGAACCCTCCGCATATACTTTGGCAAAAAGTCGAATTGCAATTAATAAACCTATAAAGGTTCCTCCAACACTTAAAAATCTTTGCGTAACAGTTTTTCTCCAAACAATTAGTTGGATAATTGCTGTAAATAAGTGTATGAAAACAGGAGCTAAAATATGGTTATCGATCATAAATCTTCTTCTTCCGGTGTATTTAAGTCATCTAAATCGTCTGAATCAACCAAAGCATATACACGTTTTAACAATACTATGGCAAATGCTGTTAACGCAAAACTAATGACAATGGCCGTAAGAATAAGTGATTGTGGAATTGGATCCGCATAAATATCTTGAAATACATTCTGATCAGCACGAATTACCGGTGGCTTCCCTTTTGTAATATTCCCTAACAAAAATATCAAAATATTAGTGCCATTCCCTAAAAGCATGATACCGAGTAATAATTTTACCATGCTCCTTCTGAGAATTAAATAAACCCCAGCTGCATAAAGCAATCCCAAAACCAATACTAAGAGTAATTCCATCTTCTAATCTTTGGTTAATGAGATTGTAAATAAAATTGTTAAAACTACTCCAATAACCACCAAATATACACCCAAATCAAAAAATAGAGCTGTCCCAATCATGCCAATAACAGGAATTTTATGTTCCCACCATAGACCTGTCATAGGAGGTAACCCAAAAAAAGTTGGTAAAACAACACTGAATGCAGATATGCTTAAACCGATTGGTATTAAAGAAATGGGTTTTCGACGTAAAATTTTCATAGTCTCTTCAGTTCCATTTGCGAAACTGTGCAACACAAAAGCAATCGATGCAACCAGACCACCAACAAACCCTCCTCCCGGATAGTAATGGCCTCTTAATAGCAAGAAGAAAGAGAATAGAAGTAAAATAGGTAATAAATACCGGGTTGCTGTCTGTAATATAATACTACGCATATTATTCTTTTTCTGTTGATTTTAACCTTAATTTCAATAAACTGTAAACACCAATAGCCGCGATTCCTAACACGACAGTTTCGAACATGGTATCAATTCCCCTAAAATCCGCTAATATTAAATTGACTACATTCTTACCTTTGGCCATAACATAGGCGTTTTCACCATAAAAGTCGCTGATTTCAGTTGCGATTGGTTCATGCAAAACTTTTAGTGCTATAATGGACAAAATCGCCCCAAATCCTAACGACACAATAATATCTCTGTAACGTTGTTTTGGAGACGCTAAATTGATAAAGCCAGGAAGTTTGTAAAGTACCAGCACAAATAATACAGTGGTCAATGTATCAATTGTGAATTGAGTCATGGCTAAATCAGGGGCGCTATAAAACACAAACATCAAACAGATACAGTATCCTAGAACACTCATTGATACAACCGAGGTTAATCTTGAGCGAGTGGATACGACTATCAACAATGCCCCCAATAAAATCACGACAACTGCTACCTCGTAAATTGTTAAAGGGGTTAAGGAATTAAAATCTATGCGTATTGGTCCACTATTCCATAATTTATAAATTAACAAACACTCTGCAAAAAGAATAATCTTAAGAAGGTAAGACCTTAAATAACCATTATGAATCAGCTCAGTATATGCATTTGATAATCGAAAAATCTGATTCACTAAATGATTGAAAATTGTTTGAGGGGAGACCTTATTAAACCTCTCAATACCATTCAGTTTTTGCACTGAAGGGCTGTTGATTAAATATAAAGCCGATCCGGCTGCGAGCGTTAATAAACTTAAAACCAATACCGTATTCCACCCATGCCAAATAGCTAATTTCATTTCTGTATCGGAGCCAAATATTGCATTGGCTGCTTGATGATTTATGAGATTGCCTATTATTCCTGGGAATACACCAAAAAGTAACCCTAAAAAAGAAAGAATCAATGGTGGAATCCATAATGCTTTATAAGGCCTGTGAAGGTTTGAGAATTTTTCTGGTAACTCTCCTGTAAATGGTTTAATACCAGCCATGAAACCGGCCGCCACTAAACATACGTTGGTAAGGATAGCGATACCCGTTAAAATAAATGAAAATTGACCGCTATGTAAGGTTGCCTCATAGATCAGATCTTTGCCAATGAAACCAAAAGTCATTGGTAGTCCAGCACTACTTAACGCGGCTATTAACGCACTCAAGGCTACGACTGGTAACACCTTTTTAAGTCCAGATAATTTGGTGATATCACGAATTCCGGTTTCATGATCAATGATTCCAGTTACTAAAAATAAAGTAGCTTTGTATAAAGCGTGTACAACAATAAACACGCTTGCGGCTATGACAGCCTCCTTTGTTCCAATTCCAATCAGAAAGACCAATATACCTAAAGCAGAAATTGTCGAATAAGCTAATATTGATTTTAAGTCGGTCCTTAATAGGGAATGCAAAGCGGCAAAAATCATTGTAATACCACCAACAATCATTAAAGTATAACTCCAAAAATCTGTCCCACCCAAGACAGGGTTAAATCGTGCAAGTAAATAAATTCCAGCCTTAACCATAGTGGCTGAATGTAAATAGGCTGATACCGGAGTCGGGGCTTTCATAGCACCTGGTAACCAAAAATGAAATGGAAACTGAGCAGATTTTGTAAAAGCGCCTAAAAATAGTAATCCAGTTAATAGGGGGTATAGTGGGTTTTCTAAGATACGATCCTTGTGAAGAATAAGTTCTGAAATTTGATATGTTCCTGCAACATTCCCCAGCAATATCAATCCTGCTAATAGAAAAAAACCACCCATTCCGGTAACGGTTAGTGCTGTTAAGGCACTTTTTCTAGATTCAAGCTGATCGTTGTTAAACCCAATAAGAAAAAAGGAGCTAATACTGGTTAATTCCCAGAAGATAAATAACAACAACATATTTTCTGATAAAACTAACCCTAACATGGCTGACATGAAAAGCATTAGATAACCAAAGAATCGGTCATAATAGGGATGGTCTTTTAGGTATATTCTAGCATAAAAGAATATACCAGTGCCAATACCCGTAATCAATAAACAAAATATCAGAGAAAGCCCGTCTAAATTAAAATCAAAGTTTACGCTTAGCGACGGTACCCAATTAATTTGTTGTGTGAAATTTATGCCACTCGATATTTGCGGAATATATCCCAAATAATAAATGAATAATAATGTCGGAATTAGTGGAAGAATAATACTCCATTTTGATTTGAGTTTTTTACCCAAAGGAATTAGTAAAAGGGCTGAAATTAAACCAAGGAGTATTGTAAATAGCATGAATTCTATTTTAAATTTTATGGAATTGGGTTAAATTTAATAAAAAACATGTGGTTTTTTACCTTAAAATGAAATAAACCTTCTAAATAATCGCTGCGCTCCACTTTTATTAATAAATTTAAACAACTAAATCAAAATCATGAAAAATAAACCTTTACTAATGTTGAGCACTCTGCTTGGTTTGATCCTTTTTTCGTTTCAGGTATATGCACAAAATACATTTGAAAAACCAAAATTAAGTAATCAAAAATCATGGTCACTCATATTATTTCCAGATCCACAGTCTTATGTGAAATACGATAGAAACGTGGGTGTATTAAATTTGATGACTTCCTGGGTGAAAGAAAATATTGATACGCTTAATACACAATTCGTACTTTGTACTGGGGATTTGGTTGAACAAAATGATTTATTAAATCCAAATGGAAAAGTTGCCAACCAAAACAGTAAACAACAATGGGAAAATGTAAGTTCTGCCTTTCATAAGTTTAATGGATTTCTGCCCTATGTCCTGGCCACGGGGAATCATGATTATGGGCATGTAAGTGCTGAATACCGCTCAACTCAATATGACCGATATTTCTCTACGGAACAAAATGCATTCAATGCAAAGGCGTTAAGAGAAATTGGACCAAGCCTTAACGGTCATTCTAGTGCGGTTAATGCAGTCTACGAATTTGAAACCCCACATCCTAAAAATATTTTGGTTATGGTACTTGAGTTCGCACCGCGCGATACAGTCCTTAAATGGGCTAAAAGTGTCGTTGATCTCCCAAAATATAAAAATCATGATGTGATCTTGTTAACACATGTGTTTTTAAATAGAAATAGTCAACATATTAAAACTGAAGGGTACAAGATCCAAGATGCTAACTATGGTGAGGCTGTTTTTGAAAAATTAGTCAAACCTTCCAAAAATATTCGATTAGTGTTTTCGGGGCACATTGGTGAGGTAGATAATTTTGATGGACATTTGGGGTTTAGACAGGATAAAAATGCAGGAAATCAGACAGTAACACAAATGACCTTCAATGCGCAAGCTATGGGGGGAGGCTGGCATGGTAACGGCGGTGATGGCTGGCTGAGATATTTGGAATTTATGCCTGATGGAAAAACAGTTAAAGTAAAAACGTTTTCCCCATTATTTGCGATATCTCCATCCACCCAGCATTTAGCATATAAAACAGAGAAAAATCAAGATTTCGAGTTTACTCTTGATTAGGTAATCCAAAAAATATAATTGTTTTTTTATTTTTGAATAAAATAAAT
>NZ_JCAXEC010000025.1:0-29902 GCF_059758715.1 Sphingobacterium sp. GQ94 | reverse complement strand
GACTGTATCAAATATTTATGATACAGCCTCTTTTTTTTTATATGAGACTTATTACCTCTAAATCAGTGGTTATTCTCAGGAAATTTATTTTTTTACAGCTGGAGCAGGGGCTGCGGATGATGCCGTTACGCCTAGTTTAGCTTTAATATCAGCAGTAAGATCGTCACCACCACCAAAGTAAGGTACACTGCCATTTGAAATGTCTAATACATATGCATATCCTTTTTCTTTTGCAACAGTATTGATTGCAGTCATTACTTTTTGCTCAATTGGAGCATACAATTCTTGCTGTTTTTTACCAATTTCTTCTTGCGCTACACGTTGAGAATCTTGAATACGGGTTTCCATTTCACGCATCGTAGTAGCAATTGTTTGTACTTCTGCATCAATAGTTTCTTTATTGGCCTCACTTCTGTTTTTTAATTTCTCGTTTGCGTCATTCTGATGTTTCTGGTATAAAGTATACATATCTTGAAGCTCTTTTTGTTTTGCATCACTCAAAGTTTTCATTTGTGCTTCGGCAGCTTTGAATTCATTGGTTGACTGTACAATTTCTGCTGTGTTGATGTGTCCAATTTTTTGTTGAGCATTGGCCGCATTTGATGCCAATAAAATACCTGATGCTACTACTACACTTTTCAATAAATTTTTCATGCTTTTTTCTTTAGTCTTATATTATTCTATATAAGTTATTTTTTGTTTAAATTATGATTTAAAAATTAGTTGCGCAATAATAATAAAAAAAATTAGTTCGATGAAGTATTGTTAGGTTTCAGACCTAATTTAATGATAACTTCATTGCTTTTATCTAGTTTAGGATTTGCATATAGAAAAGAAACCTCGCTTCTTTTATCTAAAATAAAGTCTAATTGTTGTTCCGATGCAATATTTTGAATTACTTTTTCTACTCGTTCTTGGATGGGCTTCATTAAACTTTCGCGTTTTTGGAAAAGTTCACCGTCCATTCCAAATTTACTTCTTTGGAAGTCTTTTACATTTTTCTCTTTGTTAACAATCTCATCCTCACGACGTCTCCTTAAATCTGCATTCAATTGTGCTTGATCCTTTTGATAAGCCTGATACATGCGCTCAATTTCTTCATATTGCTTATCAACCTCGGTTTGCCATTGTTGAGAAAGATTGTCTAATTGTTTCTGAGCGGCTATATATTCAGGAATTTGCTTCATGATATATTCCGAGTCTACGTATGCTAATTTTTGGGCATACGATACGCTGCCCATCATGGCTAGGGTTACTATAAGTAGTGCTATTCTTTTCATCGACATAAATATTTATTAAATTCTACCATTATGACCATCCATTTTGCAAAAAGTTTAATTTTTAGAATCCTCCCATGTTTTGAATGATACTAAATGTAAAGTTCTGCTTCCATCTGCTACTCTCTAAGCCTGGAATTGGATCCATTGCATGTCCGTAGTCTATTCCAAGCATACCAAAGATAGGTAAGAATATACGAGCACCAACACCAACTGAACGGCGTACTTTAAACGGGTTAACTTCACTGAAATTATTCCAGGTATTTCCTGCTTCTGCAAAAGCTAGCGCAAAAACAGTTGCTTGTTCATTCAGCATTATAGGATGGCGTAATTCAATTTGGTATTTTGCATATATTGGGCTTCCAGATTGCATTGCTATTCCTTGTTGGTTTCTTCCCGTAGAAGCAGGAATAATCGAACCATTCGCATATCCACGCATTGCAATTATTTCTGAACCTTGAAGGAAGTCAAATCCTTGCATTCCATCACCTCCTAATTTAAATCGTTCAAAAGGAGAGGTTGGGGTTTCATCACCATAAGATCCTAAATAACCAAATTGTGCCTGTGTCTTCAAAACCAATTTACCCACAATTTTAGTGTACCATTGGGAATCAAATTTCCATTTATGGTATTCCGTCCATTTGAATTTTTCATTGTCAGGAGCCGTTGCATAATTGATGTTATTCATTAGTGAATATGGTGGAGTCAATTGAACGCTAAATTTCAAATGCGATCCAGAGGTCGGATAAATGGGGGCATCAATGGAATTTCTACTAATCTCTTGTGTGAAATTGATATTATATGCGGTACCACTATCGAATATGAAATAACTACCGTAATTATCCAAATAATATCTTTGGTAAGACAAAGAACTATTTATCTGAAAATAATTATCAGGCCATTGTAAACGTTTCCCTAAAGTTGCGGTCACACCGTGCATTTGAATTTTAGGATTGTTCTCATACCCTTCATAACGGCCCGTTTGCCAATTATAGTATTGAGATTGCGAATTGGATATATAGGCACTTAGACCAAAATATACAGGTTTCTTACCACCTAACCATGGTTCAGAGAAAGAAAAACTGTAAGATTGGTAGCGCTTTCCTGAAGTTTGACCACGGATACTCAATTTTTGGCCATCTCCCCGGGGAAGAGGTTTCCATGCTTCTTTTTTGAAAAAATTACTCGTTGAAAAGTTATTAAATGTTAATCCCAAGGTACCGATTACTTGTCCTGCACCATATCCTCCGGATAATTCAACTTGATCAGAGGGTTTTTCTGCTACTGTAAATTCAATATCAGTTGTTCCTTCTTCATAATTTAAATTAATAGGCATTGGGGTGATCTTTTGTTCATCAAACATCCCTAATTGAGATATTTCTCGAACACTTCTTACCAACAATTCTCTAGAATATTTTTGCCCAGGTTTGGAATAGATCGAACGTAAAACTACACGGTCATTTGTCACATCGTTCCCTTTTAAGATGACGTTGTTAATGGTGTATTGTTTACCTTCAAACATTTGAATTTCTAAATCTACTGTATCTGAGTATATGCGTTTGATAACAGGTTGTACAGTGAACGTAAGGTATCCATCATTCTGATATACAGCGGCAATATCATCTGAGTTCCGTGTAGGCCCTGAGAGTTTGCTTGTTAATTTTTCCTCACTAAATACATCTCCTTTTTTAATGCCTAATAAGATGTTAAGTACTGAATCTTTGAATTTTGAATTTCCTGACCAATTTATGTTTCCTACATAATAACGCGGACCCTCATAAATTTCTAAATCAATAGCAACTTCATTTTCGTCAGCTCGATAAACAGAATCCTTTATAATTTCTGCATCCCGGTAACCCTTGTCTTGCATTTTAGCTGTGAGGTTGGTTTTTGCTTCTTCGTATTTATCCTCTTTAAATTTACCAGGACCAAAAACCCTAAACCAAGCCCTTGGTTTTACCCCTTTTAGGTACTTCCTTAACTGTTTATCTGTGAACTTTTCATTACCAGAAAATTCAACTTTCTTAACTTTAATCTTTTTATTCCTGTCAACAGCGACATGTACTATCTCGTTATTAGCTTGCGAGGAATCTTTTTTTGTGGTAATTTTTATCTCTGGATATAAGTACGATTTCTCTCTCAAAAATTTCTCGATTGTATTTCGTGTTGTTAATAATAAATTATCATTAACAATTTTACCGGCATTTGTATTCAGTCTTTTTCGTACTTCCTCAGTTTGGGTTTTACTTAATCCTGTAATGTCTACTCTTGTTAATCGTGGTCTTTCTTGTACTCTGATTTCAAGAAAAATAGTTTCTTCTTGAATACTGGTTGCATATAATTCTACACTTTCGAATAGATTTTGATCCATCAAATCTTTAATCACATTAGCTGTTTGTTCGCTTGGAACTTCAATATATTGACCAACTGTTAGCTTAGAAATGGTAATCAATACATCTTTATCTAGGTGCTGAGCGCCAGTGACGGTAATCCCACCTATAACATAGTTCTTTGGATCGAGGTAGCTGATTTCATCAGGATTATTCAGGTTAATTGGTCTGTTTCCTGAAATTTGTGCCTGTGAGAAGTTACAAATTAAGATAGTCAGTAAAGTAGTGATTTTTATTATATGCTTCATTTACTTTTTATTAAGTCTGCTAAAGTACAGCAAAGTCTTGTTAATTTTTGTTAAAAGAAATATTACGAATATTGGCCATTAAACGGCATTATTAAATAGTTGCAAAAGTACTGATTTCTCATAGTTGTTCACTAGTTTTTCCGAATCTTCTTTCTCTATTCTGAAATAAATAAATACATTCGAATAAATTTTCTCCATTAAATTCGGGCCACATTATTGGGAGGAAAAATATTTCTGAATAGGCAATTTGCCATAACATATAATTACTCACTCTTTCTTCACCGCTGGTTCTAATCAACATGTCTGGATCTGGCATGTTTTTAGTATACAGGCAATTGCTAAAAAACTCTTCATTAATATCCTTAACGTCTATTTCACCGTTTTTTACTTGGATAGCTATTGATTTGGTCGCATCCAAAATTTCTAGCCTCGAACCATAACTTAAAGCTAAAGTTAAAGTACATCCTGTGTTGTTTTTTGTTTGATCAATGGTATGTTGTAAAGTACCCTGACAATGCAATGGGAGATCACTAATTCGGCCTATTGTATGTACTCTGATATTGTTTTTTTGGAATGTAGGTAATTCTTGGTTTAGGGAGTTAACTAATAACTCCATTAATGCGTTAACTTCAAATTCTGGTCTATTCCAGTTTTCAGTTGAGAATGCATATAAAGTTAAATAGGATATTCCAATTTCCACTGCTGCCTCAAGAGTCTCACGAACGGCAGTTACACCATTTTTATGACCATATACACGCAGCTCTCCTTTCTCTTTTGCCCATCTCCCATTGCCATCCATAATAATAGCGATGTGTTTTGGCAGATTAGTTTTATCTATTTTATCTTTATAGTTCATTGGATCAAATTCTTTAATTCAAGCATATCAAACCAAGTTCGTTTAAGAATGAATTGGAATAGTAATTCGCATATTTGTTTATTTTGTGTTGCGTCATTACACGTTGGACTTCAATGATTAAAGGGTGTTGAAAAATTAATTTATTATTTGAATTTATGCGAAGTGTTTGATCTAGATTCCAATGCGTTGAGAATGATGGCGCATGAGACCAAGAAAACATTAACAATTCGTCAATTGATTCGTCTATGGATTTCAATATTTTATATATTTTGCGTAAAGATACAGGTTTTACAATAATCCTTACACATTAAATATTGTTAAATGAAGTACAGAAGCTAAATTTAATAGTTACGAACATCTATTCCCCACAATAATTTTTCTCTTAGAATGCTGAAATACTGATCGTTTGGTAACCTAATTAGATTGATAGAAAATGATGCTTTAGTAATTAATAGAGTTGTTTTTGTAGCTAATGTTTGACTTCTCGAATCACAACTCAAAATATATTTTTCACTTCTGCTTTCAATTTCTAACCTTAATTGCATGTTCTCGTTAACTACAATTGGCCTTACATTCAAATTATGCGGTGAGATTGGTGTGATTACGAAATTTCCACTTCCAGGCATAATGATTGGCCCACCACAACTTAAAGAATATGCAGTTGATCCTGTAGGGGTGGCAATAATCAAACCATCTGACCAATATGAGTTTAGAAGTTCGTTATCTAAAATAGCATTTACAGTAATCATCGCGGAAGAATCTGTGCGAAACACAGTGATGTCGTTCAAGGCAATATTTTCACCCTCTTTTAGAACTCCGTCTGGACTTGAGACCTGTAACAATGCCCTTTTTTGTATTTTGTAATTATTGGTAAGTATCAAATCTAACGCCTCTTCGATTTTATTTTTAGAGATGTTGGCTAAAAAACCTAATCGTCCAAAGTTAATCCCGGCAATCGGTATCCCAGTATCTTTTATTAGCGTAGCCGCGGAGAGCATTGTTCCATCTCCACCTAAGCTCAACATAAAGGAGATATGTTCAGGAAGTTCTTTATGAGATTTGAATTTTTTAAATTTAAAATTTACTTTACATAACTTCTTTAAAAAAGTATGGAAATCGTGATAAATATAGACTGTTACATTCTTTTCTCGCAGATAGGTAAACAATTCAACCACATAACCAACTACTGATTGATTAAATTCCCGACCATATACAGCAATTGCAACTTCTTTCATGCTTGTTTTATTATTTTTGTCCAAATATGGGGATTTCTAGGAAATTATATGTCCAAATAATTCATTAAAAGATTATACCTTTCATGAATATCGCTTTGATCGGACCCATCATTGAAACTAGCTTTAACTACGTAATCATGTCTCCATAAAGATGCCAACACGGAAGATATATTATTCTTGTTGACCTTTATTGTTAATTCAATTTTTGTGGAACTAGGTATTGGTTTGATTCCCGTGCTAATTATTTTGGTGTTCTCAGATTCAATGATATGTGCAATATGAGTTAGAGTATTATCTCTTTCTTCAATCTCTAGAACGATAATAGCTCCCTTTTCTTGATTTGAAAGAGTTGTATTAATTGCGCTCAGTATGTCCGCTTGAGTAATTACCCCAACGTATTTATTTTCATTATTTAAGATGGGCAAAACATCAAGTTTGTGAATCTCCATTTGTTGAAGTGCATCATAAATATGTTGATAATCGTAGAGGTAAATAAATGAAAAATTAATATTTAATTCATTAATTAATAGGTTATCATCCTCAACGGAAAGTAGATTGTCCTCAGTGATAATTCCTAAATAATCTTTATCATTTACGACTGGAAGTTGATGGAAGTGAAGTTCATTAACTTTATCCAATGTATATGCAACCGTGTCATTAGGACTGACTTCGGTATAGAGGGTAGATATGTTTTCACCTATATACATAATACCTTTTATTAATTAAACCCCAAAAATCAGAAAACGTTTAATTCTAATTTAATTTATTTTAACTTTCCTTGCTAAGGTAAAGAAAATATATAATTTCATGTAAAATAAATAGATGTTTTACTGTACTTAAAAGTATTTGTGTAATTTTACGCTACTTTAAAAAGAGTGGTTATTACATGGACTTACTAGAACAAGAAAAGTTTATTCAAATAAGGGAAGTTATACATAAAAAAAGTCCGAAGTTAGCCAAATGGATACCAAAACCTTTAATTAGCTATTTGGAGCGAGTGATTCACGAAGAAGAAATAAATTACATCATGAATACTTATCATGATAAATTTGGACTGGATTTCGTAGATTCATTACTAAAGGAATTAAAAGTAAATGTTTTGCTAGAAGGAGCTGAAAATATCCCTGAGAATGGAAGTGTAATTTTTGCTTCCAATCATCCCTTAGGTGGATTAGACGGCGTAGCCTTTATGCAAGCGATTGGTAAGTATAGGAAAGATGTTAAATTTCTAGTAAATGATATTTTAATGAATATTAGGAATCTAGAACCTTTATTTGTACCAGTCAATAAACTGGGGGGACAAAGTAAGTCTGGCATCGCAGCAATAGAAAATGCTTATGCAGCTGATCATGCTTTATTAGTGTTTCCTGCAGGACTTGTTTCCAGGAAAATTGACGGAAAAATAGTAGATTTAGAATGGAAGAAAAGCTTTATTAATAAGGCTAAAAAATATAAAAAAGATATTATTCCTGTTTACATTGAAGGGCGGAACTCAAATTTCTTCTATAATTTAGCGAATATTAGAAACACACTGGGGATAAAAGCTAATATTGAAATGTTATATTTACCCGACGAGATGTTCTCACAAAAAGGTAAGGATATAACAATAAAAATTGGAAATAAAATACCGTATACTCAATTTGATCAGAGTAAAAATGAACGCCAATGGGCTGCCAATATTAAGGAAAAGGTTTATGAGATGGCCGAAGGTAAAAAATAATATATGCAAGAAATAATACAACCAGTTGATCGAGTTCTTATTAAAGCGGAGCTTACCAAAGAAGCCTTTATTCGGTATACGAATAATGGCAATAATGAAGTGTATTTGGTAAACTATCATACTGCCCCCCATATCATGAAAGAAATAGGTCGACTTAGGGAACTTACCTTTAGGACAGCTGGAGGAGGAACAGGTTTACCATTAGATATTGACGAAAATGATACGTGTGAACATAATTATGATCAATTAATAGCTTGGAATCCAGAGGAAGAAGAAATTATAGCCGGATACAGGGTTATCAAATGTGATCAAGCAATAGCTAAGGATGGTGAAGTTCATTTGTCAACAGCACATTATTTTGATTTTTCGGATAAGTTCAATAAAGAGTTTTTACCTAAGACATTGGAATTAGGGAGATCTTGGGTACAGCCGAAGTATCAACCAGCTATTGACAATCGAAAAGGATTATTTTCATTAGATAATCTTTGGGATGGGTTGGGCGCTTTGGTTTTATTAAATCCAGACGTAAAATACCTTTTTGGAAAGGTGACTATGTATCCACATTACAATGCTCAAGCTAGAGATTTATTAATTTATTTTATGAATCATTATTTTCCCGACAAGGATAATTTGGTTCAACCAATGAATGAACTGAATCTGGGATATAAAACGGATATATCAGATTTCGTTGGCATGTTTGATGGATTTGAATATAAGGAAGGGTATAAGATACTAAACACTAAGATTAGGGAACTTGGTGAAAATATACCGCCATTAATAAATACGTATATGAATCTTTCCCCCACCATGCGCGTCTTCGGTACGGCAAGAAACAACGAGTTTGGGGAGGTAGAAGAAACAGGTATTATGATTTGTTTGGATGATATTTATCCCGCAAAAAAAGAAAGACATATGTCAACTTTTGAAAGGGATAGACATTTCGGAGAAAGACCTGTAAAATCTAGATAACAAGCTGTTCAAGGAAAAAACAAAGGAAAAAGTTTAACTTTTTCCTTTGTTTTTTATATCAAAAATCATTTCGATATGGGGAATATTATCTTCCAAATACTCTTCACTTATTTTTTGAAAGCCTAAACCGGTATAAAAATTCTCTAAATATAATTGTGCACTTATTTTAATAGAATTTTTTGGAAAGTATAACATTTGAGTTTCAATAGCCTTTTGCATAAGGATTTTGCCCAATTTATGCTTTCGATACTCTGGATTCACGACCACCCGTCCAATAGAGGAACAATTTAAAAAAGATACCTCTGGAGGTAATAACCTCGCGTAGGCTTTGCAAATTCCTTTATCCATTAAAAATAGATGATTTCCTTTAAGATCTTTGTCATCGCATTCTGGATACAAACAATCCTGTTCAAGCATGAAAACATTAATGCGCAATTGAAGGATTTTATAAAGCTCTAAGCTGGTTAGTTCTTCGAAGGACTTTATCTTCCATTCCATTGGCTTTTTAACTCAATAAGGTTTTTACTACTTCAGAAATTGTTTTTCCATCAGCTTTTCCTGCTAATTTTTGGTTTGCCAACCCCATGATTTTACCCATATCTTTAATAGATACAGCTCCCGATTCTGAAATTATTTGTTTCACTATTACCTCGATAGCAGTTTTATCCATTTGTGTTGGCAAATATCCCTCAATAACTTCTAATTCCTCGGTTTCAATTTGTAAAAGATCTTCGCGGTTCTGTTGTTTGTAAATTTCAGCGGATTCCTTACGCTGTTTAGCCAATTTTTGTAAGACCTTAATTTCAGTTTCTGAAGTAATATCGTCAGAATGACCTTTTTCAGTTTTTGCTAATAAAATTGCTGCCTTAATAGCGCGTAAACCTCTAAGTTTAATTGAATTTTTGGCTATCATTGCAGCCTTGATATCCTCATTTATTTGTGTTTCTAAAGACATAATATTATATTTTTTCTCTTTTTATAATGGATCCAGTAGCTTGAGCTGTTGGCATCACAATAATATCATTAATGTTTACATGTTTGGGCCTTGAGAGTATGAAAGAAACAATTTCTGCTATATCATTACCAGATAAAGGAATCAATCCCTCATAAACAGACTTTGCTCTTTCTTTGTCCCCGTGGAACCTGACTTCTGAGAATTCAGTTTCTACCATACCAGGATTAATCGCTGTCACTTTGATGCCTGACTGAAGTAAATCAATCCGCATAGCTTTGTTTAAAGCATCTACGGCATGTTTGGTCGCGCAATAAACATTTCCATTTGGATAAACTTCTTTGCCAGCTATTGAACCCATATTAATGATGTGGGCGTAATCGCTTTGTTGCATATAAGGAACTACATGTTTGGTAACATATAATAATCCCTTAATATTTGTGTCAATCATTCTATCCCAGTCAGCAATGTCTCCGTCTTGAATGGGGTCAAGCCCTTGACTTAATCCAGCATTATTAATTAAAACATCAATACTTTTCCATTCGACAGGTAGAGATTTTAAAACACGTTGTATGTCATCCGATTTTCTGACATCTAGTTCAAAAATGTTTACCTCACAAAATTGATTTATCTTTTTAATTTTTTGCGACAATATTCTGATTTTCTCTAGTCTTCTTGCGCAAAGCAAGAGACGATATTCACCTTGTGAAGCTAATTCTAATGCGCAAGCTTCGCCAATTCCTGAGCTTGCTCCTGTAATTAAAACTGTTCTCATTGATATTTTATTTACTGAATGAAACTAATTATTTATTACATTCATATATAGTACAGAATCCAAAGGTTTGGATTCTAACTTTACAGGATTTGAAACCGGCGTTTTTTGTAATCTCAGCAAATCTTTGTCCATCAGGAAATTTAGCAACAGACTCCGGTAAGTATTTATAAGCTCTATTGTCTTTAGATATTAATTTACCAATTGCAGGCGTTAACCTATGAAAGTAAAAATGAAATAATTGTTTGACAGGAAAGACAGTGGGGTTTGATAATTCTAAAATAACGGCTTTGCCTCCAGGCTTTAATACTCTTAGAATATCAGATAATCCTTTATCCAAATTTTCAAAATTACGGACTCCAAAGGCTACAGTAACCGCATCAAAAGCTTCATTTTCGAAAGGGAGTTTTTCTGAATCTCCTAAAACAAGTTCAAACTGGTTTTCTAATCCTTTCTTTTTTATTTTTTCTTGAGCGACGTCTAACATACCCTGAGAGATGTCTAATCCTATAATCTTTGTCGGGTTTAGAATTCGGATGGCATCAATTGCAAAATCACCAGTACCTGTTGCAACATCTAATATAGTTTTTGGATTTAACGCCTGTAAGGATCGAATTGCTTTTTTTCTCCAAATGGTGTCTATTCCCATAGTCATAAACCGGTTTAAAAGATCATAAGTGCCTGATATGTTGTTAAACATATCAGCAACTTGTTCTTTTTTACTCCCATCCTTGCTATAGGGTTTTACTGCAGATGAATCGTTTGACATAAAAACAAAGATACAATAAAGTATACAGAAAAATAAGACGTAAAATGATCCCTTTTACATATAAAGTAAACAATTTTTACAACATTCCTCCCTTGCGCTGAAAATGAAATAGAACTTAAATTTATTGAGCGTTCAAGATCTGGTTATCCACAACTAGCAGTGTTATTAACATGGGTTTTAAGTAGTTTATTATCAATATTTAATGCTGTTTATTAACACGTTTTAAACATGCAATGTGGAATATTGTATGTCTATTCTGGTATCCTGTTGCATGTTTGTTGAGGGGGCCTATTTTAACTGTTAAAAACTTGTAAGGTGGCGTCATTTTATTTTTCTTACATTTGTTATCCTATCTTTAAAACAGGATTTATCAAGCCGTAGAATATTTTTTAGTATGTCTTTAGAAAACGAATTTACAAATAGCGCTTCAGATCAGACTGGTCGTGCAAATTTTAATAAAAAGCGAACCAACCTAAACAACTTAATAAGTGGTTTGGGTAAACTTCCCCCTCAAGCGTTGGATTTAGAGGAGGCGGTTCTTGGTGCACTTATGTTAGAAAAAAATGCGCTAAGTGAAGTAATTGATATTTTAAAGCCAGAATCTTTTTACAAAGAATCTCATCAAAAAATATTTCAGTCAATCTATAATCTCTTTCAAAAGACATCTCCTATTGATTTATTGACTGTAGTCTCCGAATTGAGACAGATGGGATCATTGGAAATGGTAGGAGGGGCATATTATATTACACAACTTACGGATCGGGTAGTCTCGGCAGCGAATATTGAATTTCATGCCAGGATAATTTCGCAAAAGTATATACAGCGCGAATTAATAAAAGTTTCCACAGAAATTATTAATGCGTCCTACGATGAAACTAGCGATATTTTTGATCTACTAGACCATGCAGAAAAATCTCTATTTGATATTGCACAGAATAACTTAAGGAGGGATTCTCGAAAGATGGATGATATTATGCGTGAGGCAATAAATAATTTGGAGCTTTTGCGTGATCGTACAGATGGGTTAACAGGTATTCCTTCTGGTCTGACAGCGTTAGATCGTATGACCTCAGGGTGGCAACCTTCAGATTTGGTTATTATTGCCGCTAGACCTGCAATGGGTAAAACCGCATTTGTTCTTTCTGTGGCTAGGAATGCAGCAGTCGATCACCAGAAACCTGTGGCAGTTTTTTCGCTAGAAATGTCCTCTGTTCAATTGGTAAACCGTCTAATTGCAGGTGAGACAGAAATTGAACAAGAAAAGCTTAAAAAAGGAAGTTTGGCTGATCATGAATGGCAACAACTTCATTCTAGAATAGGTAGATTAACTGAAGCACCTCTAATAATTGACGATACTCCAGCGTTAAATGTATTCGAGTTTCGCGCTAAATGTAGACGACTTAAGGCACAATATGATATACAAATGGTCATTGTCGATTATTTACAGTTAATGCACGGAAAGGCAGAAGGAAAAGGTGGTGGAAATCGTGAACAAGAAATTGGTAGTATTTCTCGTGCACTAAAGTCGGTAGCGAAAGAATTGAATATTCCTGTTTTAGCGCTTTCTCAATTAAGCCGGGCTGTAGAGTCAAGACCGGGTAATAGTAAACGTCCTATGTTATCAGATTTGCGTGAATCTGGATCTATTGAACAGGATGCTGATATGGTACTTTTCCTTTACCGTCCGGAGTACTATGGGCTTTTGGAAGATGAAGAGGGTCGATCTACAGTTGGTGTAGGAGAAGTGATTATAGCGAAACACAGAAATGGTGAAACTGGAATAGTACCATTGCGCTTTATTGGCAAGTATGTGAAATTTGTAGATTTAGAGGATGATTTCTCAGGATTAGGACCTGATTCAGGTAGCTTTAATGATTTTGGTGGTGGCTTCAATAGTAATTCAATTCAACCTTCAAATGATTTTGGTGGACAGGCAGGAGGTATTACCATGCCTTCCAAAATGAATGACATGCCAGACGATGCTCCTTTTTAGACTAAGTTTATCAAGAAAAGTCCCTTTATTAATTTTTATAAAATGGAGCGTAACACTTATTTACTACTAAAGGAGATAATTGTTTACTGAATTGGATAATTAAAATATTTATTAGTGAAAGGTTCATCTTTTAATGTGTAATGCCACCATTCCTCGGAATAAGAGATGAACCCATATTCTTCCATAACGTTCTTTAATTTTTTGCGATTTTTTTTCTGCAATTCAGTTAGATTTGAATAATTATGATGAGATTTTTTTCCAAAAAAATCAAAAACAGATCCCATATCCAACTCAGATTTGTCATCCAAATTAATAATAGTTAGGTCAATAGTACTTCCTCTGCTATGGCCTGATTTTTCCGCGATATATCCCAGTTTAAAAAGATCATGCTTATCAATATCTGGGTAAAATTCTTTTTTGGTCAGCGTATCTCGTATTTGAAGAGCCCAAGATTTGAAATGATCTACAGATTGTTGAGGTCGATATGCATCAAAGACTTTCAGACCCAAACCTTCTTTTTTTAATGAATTTTGAACACGTTTTAATGCTTGAGTTGCTTCAACTGTTAAGTATGCGATAGGCTTGTGATATCCTCTAACTGGTCTGCCAATAAAATTATTTTTTCCATAATATCGAAGATCTATTTCAATTTCTGGTATAGCTGACTTTAAATTAATAAATTGATTGATGCTATTTTTAGAACTTATACAAGAACCTAAGAATAAAAGCAAGAGTAAGG
Organism: Sphingobacterium sp. GQ94; assembly: GCF_059758715.1. Lineage (NCBI taxonomy): Bacteria > Pseudomonadati > Bacteroidota > Sphingobacteriia > Sphingobacteriales > Sphingobacteriaceae > Sphingobacterium > Sphingobacterium sp. GQ94. Next base: position 15,982 of record NZ_JCAXEC010000025.1, on the reverse strand, counting down.
TTTTAAGGGTGATAGGTGGTTTCATATGGGTAATGTATTTGTCAAATTAACAAAAAAAATGTTAAGGAAAGTTAATCTATGTTTGTGTTGATAAAAGTTCTAAAAAAGTACTGGTATTTTTACTAAATTTGAGTCCCCTTTTTAGTGGTATTACTTACGATAAATTTAGGAGACTATATTGGATTATTTAGCAGGATTAAACCCTTCGCAAAGAGCTGCTGTTGAACAGATTAAAGGTCCGGTGATGATTGTCGCTGGTGCAGGTTCAGGAAAAACACGTGTAATAACATATAGAGTAGCACATCTTATCAGACAGGGAGTTGATCCCTTTAATATTTTGGTTTTGACATTTACCAACAAGGCCGCAAAAGAAATGCGTGAGCGTATAACAAAGGTTGTTGGCTTAGAGGCAAAAAACATTTGGATGGGAACCTTTCACTCAGTGTTCGCGCGTATATTGAGAGTTGAAGCAGAGTTGATTGGGTATCCTAAAAACTTTACTATTTATGATACAGATGATACTAAAAGTTTATTGCGTTCAATTTTAAAAGAAATGGAGCTTGACGATAAGCTCTATAATGTTAATCATGTCTATGGAAGAATCTCCTCAGCGAAGAATAATTTAATCTCACCTCAGGAATACAACAAAAATGAGTCTATACTGGCGGAAGATCAATCAAATGGGAGAGGCCAGTTGGGACAAATTTATATGACTTATGCACAGCGATGCTACAGGGCGGGCGCAATGGATTTTGATGATCTATTATTTAAAACTAACGTCCTTTTAAATAAGTATCCTGAAGTTTTGTATAAATATCAACATCAGTTTAAATATTTAATGGTGGATGAATATCAGGATACAAATTTTTCGCAATATCTAATCGTAAAGCGATTGGCAGCAATGAATGAGAATATTTGTGTGGTTGGTGATGATGCACAGAGTATCTATGCTTTCCGCGGAGCTAATATTCAAAATATTCTTAATTTTCAGAAAGATTATCCAGACGTAAAGATTTATAAATTAGAGCAAAACTACCGTTCAACAAAAACGATTGTAAACGCCGCAAATAGCATAATTGCTAACAATAAAAATCAATTGGAAAAGAATGTATTTTCTGATAATGAACAAGGTGATAAGATTAAGGTATGTAGAGCATTTTCCGATAATGAAGAGGGAAAAATTGTTGCAGAAGCAATTGCAGAAGAAAAGGCTCTTAAAGGTTTGTATTACAAAGACTTTGCAATTTTATACAGGACAAATGCTCAATCGAGATCATTAGAGGAGGCGTTACGAAAATTAAACGTCCCCTATAAACTATATGGTGGAACTTCTTTTTATCAGCGAAAAGAAATTAAAGATTTAATTGCTTATTTTAGACTTACTTTCAATCCAAATGATGAAGAAGCATTAAAACGAGTAATAAATTATCCACGTCGAGGAATTGGAGATACAACATTAGATAAAATTCGGATTGTTGCAGATCAACAACAAGTAAGGCTATGGGATGTCGTCGCAAATGCTCAAATGTTTATAGATGGAAGAAGTGCCGGTTCTGTGACGAATTTTGGTTTAATGATTCAAGGTTTTCAAGCTTTAGCAAAAACCAATTCTGCCTTCGATACTGCGATGCATATTGCTCAACACTCAGGATTATTAAAGGAGCTTTATGAGGATAAATCAGTGGAAGGATTGAGTCGTTATGAAAACATTCAAGAATTATTAAATGGAATAAAGGAATTTTCGGAAAGAGAGGACATAGACGATAAGGGTTTAGATATTTTCATGCAAGATATAGCCTTGTTAACAAACGATGATAATGATAAAGATCCAAATGCAGATACTGTTTCTTTAATGACAATACATGCTTCTAAAGGATTGGAATATCCTATGGTTTTTATCGTCGGATTAGAAGAGAACTTGTTTCCCTCTCAATTGTCTTTGAATTCAAGATCTGAGTTAGAGGAAGAGAGGCGGTTATTTTATGTTGCAGTAACACGTGCTGAAAAGAAGTTGCATTTGTCATATGCTACATCAAGGTACAGATGGGGATCTTTAAATAACTGTGAACCAAGTAGATTTTTAGATGAATTGGATCCGAGTTGTTTGGATTTGAACTTTAATCCTAAAGTTCAATCTCGCGCTAATGAAGATTTCAATTCAGAAAGATTAAATTGGCAGAGGAAAGATCAGGGTGATGTATTTTCTAAACCCAAACCGAAAGTTGTTAAGACGACCTCTATCTTGCCAAAAGCACATATTCCAACTCCAGGATTTGCACCATCTGATACCTCAGGATTACAAGTTGGGATGGAAGTAGAGCATGAACGATTTGGTTTTGGGAAAGTGATCAACCTTGAAGGCAATAAATCTGATATAAAAGCAACTATTTTTTTCAAAGAGTTGGGACAGAAGCAATTGTTGCTTAAATTTGCCAAACTTAGAATAGTAGAATAATATTGATTTAGCAAAATTTAATACATACTGCTCCGAAAGGGGTAAAGCATAATAAATATGATTTTTGATTATAATAGTACCAGACCACACCTCATATTAGCTGAATATGGTCGGAATGTTCAGAATATGGTTGACCATATCTGTTCAGTTCAAGATAGAAATGAACGTAATCGGCTAGCTTTAGTGGTAATTGATATGATGGGGGTCCTGAATCCTCATTTACGTGATGTTTCTGATTTTAAACATAAACTATGGGACCATCTTTATATTATATCTGATTTTAAGATCGATGTAGATTCTCCATATCCGATTCCAAATAAAGAGGAAATTCATCATAAACCTCAATATTTGAATTATCCAAACCACAGGATTAGATATAAACATTATGGATTTACTGTGGAGCAGATGATTCAAAAAGCAAAAGGCCTACCCGATTCTGACATCAAACAGAAAATGGTTGTTGGCATTGCAAATTTTATGAAAATGGCCTATTTGACATGGAATAAGGATAGCGTTTCTGATGAACAGATTTTACTTGACCTTAGTACCCTTTCTCAAGGTGAATTAGAACTTCCCGCTGACACCGTTTTAACGAAGCTAGATTTTAGAACTCCGCCTCCGGGCAGTCGCACAAAAACATCTGGCCCAAGCAGTAGCAATCAACAACAAGGCAAACATCAGAACAATAACAATAATAAAAAAATGATGAAACGCCCTTCTAATAACAACTATAGCAATAGCAATAGTAATTACAGTAACAATAACAACAATAATAACAGAAAAAGAAAATAATAACTAGCTAAAAGAAGAGAGAGCAATTGTCAATTTTTAAATCGTCGATTGCTTTTTCTTTTTATAAATATAGGTGATATACTATGAACGCATTTGAAATATACGGTGGAAAACCTTTAAAAGGTGAAATTATCCCTCAGGGAGCAAAAAATGAGGCTTTACAAATTATATCTGCAGTTTTATTGACAGCGGAAAAAATGCGTATAAGTAATGTCCCTGATATTAAAGACGTTAATAAATTGATTGATTTATTGTCGGCTATGGGCGTATTAGTGAATCGGATTAGTGATGATACTTACGAATTTGAAGCCAAAGATATTAATATTGATTATTTTAAATCCAAAGAATTTAAAGAAAAAGGTGGGTCGCTTAGAGGTTCCATCATGATTGTCGGACCATTATTGGCTCGATTTGGAACCGCTGCAATTCCAAAACCGGGAGGTGATAAGATTGGTAGACGACGTTTGGATACGCATTTTTTAGGATTTGAAAAATTGGGTGCTAAATTCATTTACGATGCCGAAAATCATTTTTTTAACGTTGATGCGACACAATTAAAAGGTACATATATCCTTTTGGATGAGGCCTCGGTTACGGGTACAGCAAATATTGTTATGGCTGCAGTACTTGCTCAGGGAATTACAACGATTTATAATGCTGCTTGTGAACCTTATTTACAGCAACTTTGTAAAATGTTGAATAGAATGGGTGCTAAAATAAGCGGGATAGGATCTAATTTATTAACCATTGAAGGGGTTGAAATATTAGGGGGTACCGAGCATAGAATGTTGCCAGATATGATTGAAATAGGTTCTTTCATTGGGCTTGCTGCAATGACGGGTTCGGAATTGACAATTAAAAATGTATGTTTTAATGAACTTGGAATAATTCCAACTGTTTTTTCCCGTCTGGGAATTAAATTTGAGTTGCGTGGAGATGATATTTTTATACCTGCCCAAGATTCTTACACAATAGACACATTTATCGACGGATCTATACTAACTATTTCAGATTCGCCATGGCCAGGATTTACTCCTGATTTGTTAAGTATTGTTTTGGTTACCGCCATTCAAGCTAAAGGAAATGTATTGATACACCAAAAAATGTTCGAGAGTAGATTATTCTTCGTTGATAAATTGATTGATATGGGAGCTCAAATTATCCTATGTGACCCACATCGAGCAACTGTAATCGGATTAAATAATCAAAACAAGCTTAGAGGAATTGAAATGACATCTCCTGATATTCGCGCAGGTGTATCGTTGTTAATCGCCGCTTTATCTGCTCAAGGTAAATCGGTTATATATAATATCGAACAAATTGAAAGAGGTTATCAAAATATTGAATCAAGATTGAAGGCTTTAGGTGCAGACATACGTCGTGTTGATGGTCAACCCATTGGACATTAGATAGCAAATGTCTTTTTAGTGTTAAAAGATGAACTTAATGTTTGAAAATGTGAAAGTCAATCTTACTTTTGTTCTTAAATAAATGTTCTAACATATAAATATGAAAAAAATTATTTTATTATCAGCTGTAGCTGCAATTGTACTTGCATCATGTGCTGGAAATCCCGATGGAAAAAAAGCCGAGGTTAAAGATTCTGTGTCTGTTGATACATCCGAAGTATTAGGTACAGCTTATGTGGTTGATACAGCTGCAACTAAAGTTATTTGGACAGGAAGTAAGGTTACTGGAGAACATACTGGTACAGTAGACGTAAAATCTGGTTCGATAAATGTTGATAACGGAACAATAACAGGAGGTAGTTTTGTTTTAGATATGAACTCAATTAGCTCTACAGATCTTGAAGGTGAATTTAAACAAAAATTAGACGGTCATTTAAAAGCGGATGACTTTTTTGGAACTGCAACACACCCAGAAGCTTCTTTCACGATTACAGAGATCAAACCGGGCGCCACAGCTACTGATCTTTTGGTTTCTGGTAATTTAGTTATTAAGGGCATTAGTAAGAACATTACTTTTGAGAGTCAAATTTCTGAGATCTCGGATAGCACTGTAAAAGCAGCGGCTAAATTCAATATTGTGAGAGCTGATTGGGGAGTTACTTACGAGGGACAAGCTGATGATTTGATATCAAAAGAAATTAATTTTGATATCAACCTAGTTGCAAATAAGTAATTTATATAGACATAAAAAATGCAGCCTTTGATTTAAATCAAAGGCTTTCTTGTGCTATTAATCTTTTGATAGTATAGATTTTATTTTAATTTTACTATTAGATTTGTTCAACATAATTAGTTTTTATTAGAAACAAGAATGTATTTTTTAACAAAAAAGGGAATAGTGACTCAATTCCTCCCACACAAAAAAATGTCGTTGGTCTCTTTGGGTTAATTTTATGAAGATTACACTAATTTGCGTTGGCAAAACTGATGATAAACATATATTAGATGGTATCGAGATCTATAGGAAACGATTAAAACATTATTGTAACTTTCAAATGGTTATAATACCTGATGTGAAAAACAGTAAAAATTTGACCCAAAACCAACAGAAGGAAAAGGAAGCTCAACTTATTCTGAAAAACATAACCAATTCAGATTATGTTATTTTATTAGACGAGCGAGGAAAGGAATATAGTTCTTTAGAGTTTTCAACTTTTTTAGAAAAGCAAATGTTAGCAAGCACTACTCATATAGTGATGATAGTAGGCGGTCCGTATGGTTTTGATGAACTATTATATCAACGCGCTAATTCGAAACTTTCACTATCACGAATGACTTTTTCTCATCAGATGATTCGAATGTTTTTTGTAGAGCAGCTCTATCGGGCCTACACAATCATGCGTAATGAACCTTATCATCATGAATAATTTGTGTAAATTGTACTATAAAAGCATCTTAAACTAAAAGATAGGAGGAAATTATGGACTTAGATAAGTTTAAAAGAGATTATAAATATAAAAGTCAAGAGGGGGCTCACGGTGGAGATTATAATAAATGGATAATTATCATTGGAGGGGCTATTGTGATTTTATTAGCCTATTTATTAAGCTAGTTTAATTAGGACTTATTCCATTAATTGTTGGGATTCAGTGGCAGTTTAATAAATGATTTATTTTATTATTACAAAACAAGAAATGCTTTTAAATAAGTTGTTTATAGAAAATAATCTTAATGAACAACTTATTTATTTAGGTTGATGCTTCCTGTGTAACACTATTTATCAGTAAAACACTTATACTTCAATCCTTCCTGCAATAGCATAACCTAAAGAAATGCGTTTTTAACCTATGTAGCCGTTAATAGGTTAAAATAGATTATACGATTGAGACGTGATTTGATGTTTTTAAAAACTCAATCCAAGCTACCTGATCTGTTTTGAATGTCAAGTCCTCTTTTTTTAAACTTGCCATTGGAATCAATCTGAAAGCTTGTGCTTTTCCATCTTCTGAAATTTCAGTGAAATCAAAAGATTTTATTTTGATGTGCAGTTCAACCGAATTTAATGGTTTTACTAAGTAATATATAGAAATTATTTGACTTTCATTAAAGCTAGATTTTTCATAAAAATCAGTGGTGTATATATGTTTAATTACTTCAACTTCCATATTTGTTTCTTCCAAATATTCACGTTTAAGAGCTTCAATTAAACCTTCTCCGTATTCTAGTCCTCCACCTGGGAATTTAGTGAAAGACACATTTTCTGTACGTTCATCACTAATTAAAACCTCATTTTTTTCATTGATTAATATACCGTAAACCCTGACGTTAAATAAAAACATATCTGAAGATTATAACGCTAAGCCTATTTCTACTAAAGCTAGCTAAATATTATATTTATTGTTCATTAATTTTAGATTGCCCTAAAGGACATGTCTAAAAATTCACCAATTAATTAAAGAGGTTGAAAACCTGTATCTACTGCCTCAGTATCTAAGCCCACAATTGAATAGTGTCTTGGTAAAAACCAGGATAGGGTAGACATATTTTGTTTATATTCTTTCTCGTTGGCAAAATTCTTTGGTGTTATATTGAAAACTAAATCTTTGGTGACCTTTTCTTCATCTAGATAATTTCTAGCAATTAACATAATCATCGGATTTCTAATTCCGTAGTACTGTAAAAATTCTCTTATTTGCTCCCTAGCATAAATTGGTAAAATTCCCTCAGATGGTTGACCAACAAGGATATCTTCATCCTTACCAATTACAAAATCCGTATTATTGAGCGAGAATAAGTGATCATCAGTGTAGAATTCACCATTTAATTCTAAGTTTAAAAGATCCCCATAACTAAATAGCCAGTCTGGACTTTCTTTTGTCGTGTTTATAGCTATTCCAAATCCTTTCTGTAATAATTGTGACAATTGATTTTTAATCACATAAGCTTGAAAGTCTTCTCCTTGTTCCACACTGCGTAAATTAAAGTACGGAAAACCATCTGTACTCATTATTATTTCTGGTTCTGCAAGTGCTAAATTTGCCTCTGAAATATTAGCAACAAACTTGGCAATCCAACTGTTATCTCTTTGTTCAAGAGGTATTGTCAATAAATCATTGACGATGATTGTCTTCTCTAAATCGCCAAGATTTCCTGGATTAGCCTGGGCATCATAAAAATGTATACTACTCATAAGTTTTCTGAAAATACGGCTAAAAGTACTGAATATTGTATTAATGTTTAGTGTTTAATTCAAAATAGATGAGATTAAACCTTTCAATTGGCTAGTGGAAAACTAGTTTATTTTGCTATTTTTGTTAAAAAAGGAAACACTTTAATGTCAGATTTAAATACGACAAGACCAGTGCAATTTAATTCAGCAAAAATAAGCTATGAAGAATTTCGTCAAGTCCTCATAGATGATTATAAACTAGCCGTTCGAAGCCGTTTTGTGAGTTTATTTGGTAGAAAAGAGGTTCTAACCGGTAAAGCAAAGTTTGGAATTTTTGGTGATGGAAAGGAATTAGCACAAATTGCTTTATCTAAGGTTTTTAAACCAGGAGATTGGCGGTCCGGCTATTATCGAGATCAAACGCTTGCTTTTGCCCTAGGGATCAGCTCAATTTATCATTTCTTCTCCCAATTATATGCAAATCCAACAATTGAGGCAGACACATCATCTGGTGGGCGTCAAATGGTTGCTCATTTTGCGACTCCTTTAATTGATGAAAATGGTGATTGGCTTGATCAAACCGAACGGATAAATTGTTTTTCAGATATTTCCACTACCGGGGGACAAATGTCTAGAATATTAGGTCTTGGTCTAGCCTCCAAATTGTATAAAGATAATCCTAATCTCTCACATAAAACTAAATTCTCAAAACTAGGTGAGGAGGTGGTTTTCTGTACAATAGGGAATGCTTCAACATCTGAAGGTGTATTCTGGGAGACGGTAAATGCTGCAGGTGTTAAACAAATTCCAGTAGTAATTTCAATTTGGGATGATGGTTATGGAATTTCAGTACCTAATGAATTACAGACAACCAAGGGGAATATTTCTAATTTGTTAAGAGGATTCCAAAGCGATGAACAAGGTGCCGGTTATGAAATTTTTCAGGTTAAAGGCTGGGATTATGGTGGATTATGTGAAGTTTATGAGAAGGCAGCTGAATATGCTAGATTTCATCACAAACCCTGTCTAGTTCATGTCATCGAAATGACTCAACCACAAGGACATTCTACTTCGGGTTCCCATGAAAGATATAAATCAGATGAAAGGTTAATTTGGGAGGATGAATTTGACTGCAACAGAAAGATGAGAGATTGGCTGTTGGATTCAGGAATGATGACAGAAGAAGAGTTAGTAGGTCTTGAACTGGAAGCAAAAAATTTTGTAAAACAGGAACAAAAAAGAGCATGGACGGATTATAAAAAAACTTTACAAGTAGATTTAGACGAATCAATTGCCGAATTACAAAAAATTAATCATAAAGCAGTAGAAATCCCATTAAAAACGCTTCAGTCTATAACTGAACCGACACTGAAGGAGGTTTATGTTAACATTCGAAGGGCGATAAGAGATTTGAGAGGGATCCAAGTGAATGGAAAAGATCGATTGTTAGCCTGGTATGAACAAAAAACGAAGATAAACAGCGGAAGGTTTAATGATAAGTTATTTGCGGATACGCAGTATTCTCCATTATTAGTAAAACATATTACAGCGGAGTATGATCAAGAATCACCAACTGTAGATGGGAGAGAGGTATTGAATGCATGTTTCAAAGCTAACTTTGAACAAGACCCTAGATTATTGGCGTTTGGTGAAGATGTTGGGAAAATTGGCGATGTAAATCAGGGCTTTGCGGGTTTACAGGATAAATTTGGCGATCAGCGTATTTTTGATACTGGGATTAGGGAATCAGCGATTATTGGTAAAGGATTAGGATTAGCAGTCAGAGGTTTTAGACCAATTGCTGAAATTCAATATCTAGACTATTTAATCTACGCTATGCCGGTATTGAGTGATGATCTGGCTAGCTTGAGTTACAGAACTAAAGGAAGACAAAAGGCTCCCTTGATTATAAGGACAAGAGGACATCGTCTAGAAGGTATTTGGCATTCAGGATCGCCAATGTCAGTGTTGTTAGGAGGACTTAGAGGGCTGCATATATGTGTTCCAAGGAATATGACCCAAGCTGCTGGCATGTACAATACCTTATTGAAATCGGATGAACCCGCTTTGGTTGTAGAATGTTTGAATGGCTATCGATTAAAAGAAAAGATGCCAAATAATATAGGTGAATTTACTGTTCCCATAGGGAAAGCAGAACTTCTAAGAGAAGGAGCTGATATAACTGTGGTTTCTTATGGATCAACTTTGAGAATTGTACAAGAGGCTGCTATGGAATTGGAAAAAATTGGGGTATCAATTGAAATCATTGATGCTCAGTGTTTACAACCTTTTGACATTGATGGTATCAGTAGTAAATCACTAGCAAAAACAAATAGATTACTCATTGTTGATGAAGATTTTCCAGGAGGTGCGTCGGCCTTCATAAGTTATGAGATACTAGAAAAACAGGGAGGATATTATTTGCTTGATTCTCAACCAAAGACATTAACAGCGAAGGCTCATCGTACTCCATATGGTTCTGATGGTGATTATTTCACAAAACCGTCCGTAGATGATGTGGTAGAAACTGCCTATCAGATAATGTCTGATAGTAACCCAAAAATACATCCTCCTTTATACTAAAGAGGATGTATTATATAATTTAAAAAAGAGAAGCAGCACCTATAATTGCTGCATGTTCTTGATACTTTCCAATTTCTATTTCAAACTCTTTTAATTCAAGTTTATCAGGGAATATTTTATCCCAAGCTTTCACGATATTTCCTCCAATAATAAAGGATGTGCAATTGTATTTACTGCTAAAAAAATTCAAAAAGTTTAATAAATTAATTTTATATTCTGAAAATATCTGAACGAGCTCGCTTAAATTTCCATAATTTTCTAGAATCTCGAGTAGACCCTTCTCTTTTATACCCGTTAACTCTTCAAATCTTTTTACAAACCATCGCGTTACTAGAAATTCTTCATAGATTGAATTATTATACGATGTATTCCACAGATCAGCATCAAAAGCCTTTTTATTTTTTCTCCATACAGCACTTCCTAGTCCTGTACCAAGAGTTATTCCTAAAATACAATCCTTATTTTGCAACCCACAACCAAATACTTCTCCCTGCAAAAACGCTGCAGCATCGTTGATGTAGCGAATGCTTATTTCATTGATACCTAAGCCTTCTATAATTGGATCAGATACTTCTATGTTATAGATGCTATCGTACTTTGCTTGACCCTTCATTAGAGCGATTCCTTTATCGTAGTCAAAAGGACCAGGTGCTGCAATTCCAATTTGGGAAATTTTCAATTCAGATTTTGAAAGGCAACTCTTCATATTGGAGGTCCAATCATGAAAAATCGATTTAGCATTTTCCAAAGAATTTACATGGGACCTAGTGATAGTCCCATCAACTATTGACCATGATGTTTTGTCAACTATGGCAGAAGTGATATGAGTTCCACCTATATCACAGGAAAGAATATAATTGCTATTATGCATTATTTAGATAGGCCTTATGTTTTAATAGGTGGTCTGCAATTACCAATGCTGCCATGGCCTCTACAATAATAACAGCACGAGGAACAACACAAGGGTCATGACGCCCTTTTCCGGAAATGGTTGTTTGTTCACCTTGTTCGTTTAATGTCGGCTGATCTCTCATGATGGTTGCGACTGGTTTAAATGCGGTCTTGAAAGTAATATCCATACCATTGGAAATTCCACCTTGAATACCACCAGAAAAATTAGTTAATGTTTTCGTTTCTGATTCTTGCTTAATAAAAATGTCATTGTGTTCTGAACCGAGCATTTGCGATCCTTGAAATCCTGAACCATATTCAAATCCATGTACCGCGTTGATGCTCATCATAGCCTTCGCTAAATCTGCATGGAGTTTATCGAATACGGGCTCTCCAAGCCCAACAGGTACATTGCGAATAATCGTTGAAATTCTTCCTCCAACTGTATCACCATTTTTCTTTACAATATTGATATAGTCTTCCATTTCTGTCGCGGTTGCTGGATCTGCACACCTTACAATATTTTTTTCACGAATTTTCAATAATTCATTTAGATCCGTATTACTGAGATTTGGGGCCTCTATATTTCCAACACCGGTAACATGTGCAAAAATTTCAATTCCGTGGTTCCTTAAGAATAGTTTTGCAACCGCACCTGCCGCAACGCGTGCAGCAGTTTCTCTGGCTGAAGAACGCCCACCTCCACGATAATCACGAATCCCATACTTCATTTGATAAGTGTAGTCTGCGTGAGAAGGTCTATATTTATCTTGGATATGTGAATAATCTTTTGATCGTTGATCCTCGTTAGGGATTATAATGGTGATGGGGGTGCCAGTAGATTTTCCTTCAAATACTCCTGATAAAATCTGGGAAGTATCACTTTCTTTACGTTGAGTAGTGATTTTTGATTGACCTGGTTTACGTTTATCCAACTCGGATTGAATGAAATTTTCATCTAAATCAATTCGTGCTGGGCACCCGTCAATAATTACCCCGATTGCTTTTCCATGAGATTCACCAAACGTAGTAACCTTAAATAAATTTCCGAAAGTATTTCCTGCCATAATCCTATAATGCCCGTAAATATATGAAAATTGATAATAATTCTATCTAGCTAATCAATAAATATCTTATTCCCCAATTTCAAAGCCGTGGGCGGCAAGGTGCTCCCAAAATACAGGATAAGATTTTTCAACGACTTGTGGTTCTGTAATAATAACCTGATTAAAGATTAAAGCCAATGGAGCAAAAGCCATTGCCATTCTGTGATCTTCATAAGTGTCAAAGGTTAAACTCTCAGGACTAGTACGATTTTCAGTTCTTAAATGATATGTTTCTCCATCTTCAAGAAGATCGACACCAAATTTACCGATCTCATTTTTCAAAGCTTTTATTCGATCCGTTTCTTTGATTTTTAAAGTTTCTAATCCGGTAAAAGAAATGTTTTTCTTTAAAGCAGCTGCAATAACCATGACGGTTTGAGCAAGGTCTGGACATTCTTTGAAATCAAACAATGTTTTTTTAGAAGTTGTGCTTACTTTTTTAATATGAAGTCCATCCTCCTCGAATCTAGATTCAACCGAGAAATGAGTCATGATTTCAATAATTGCTTTATCTCCTTGTAAACTTTTTTCTTTTAAACCAGGAAGAATAATGTGGCCTTCTTCCGATAATGCAACGATTGAATACCAATAAGATGCAGCACTCCAATCAGGCTCAATATACAGCGTCTTTTGTTTATACTTTTGATTGCTAATTTGTATTTGATTCTCATTAATAGTATACACTATTCCACATTCCTTTAACATCTCAAGGGTCATTGTAACATATGGACGAGAAGTGAGCTCGCCTTCAATATCTAATGTTAGTCCTTTTTTTAGATTGGCTGCAATTAATAATAGGGAAGATATATACTGACTACTAATATTTCCTTTTATTGATATACGTTCTTTTGATTGGAACAAACTTCCCTCAATTTTTAATGGAGGGTAGCCTGATTTCTCTTGATAATGAATGTCGGCTCCAAGATCCTTTAGTGCATCTACCAGTACACCTATAGGACGCTGTTGCATTCTTTTGGTGCCTGTCAAAACGAAACTACCATTAATCAAATTAAGATATGAGGTGAGGAATCTCATGGCCGTTCCTGCGGGTCCAATATCAATCAAATTCTCTCCATCTTTAAGAGAATTAATTTGTTCAATGGCTGATTGTAAAGTTACGGTATCGGCTGCCTCAGAAAGGTTTTCAACTTTAACGTTTTGATTACTAAGAGCTTGTATAATTAGGGCGCGGTTACTTTCAGATTTTGAACCTGTAAGTTGAACCGTGCCATTTGCTTTTTTTGTTTTATGTTTTAATATTAAGCGATCCGCCATGTTTGTTATGCCTCAGTTACAGGATTTGCATTCATGATTAAGTTTTGTTTACGAATTGATTCGTTGTGCAATAACTCTAAATATTTAACCGTGAACTCTTCACTTAAATTAAGGGCTTTGGCTAATTGTACGCGTTTTTGAACAATTTCATCCCATCGGCTAACTTGAAGAATAGTTACATTGTTGTCTCTTTTGAATTCACCAATTTTTTCAGCAATTTTCATCCGGTCACCGATTTGTTTGATAAGTTGGTCATCTAACTTATCTATTTGAGTACGTAATTCTGCAAGTTTATCCTCGAAAGCTGGATTGTCAGATGCCGGTTTACGAACAGAAATATTGTCTAACAATTCTGCTAAAGCGGCTGGAGTAACTTGTTGTTTTGCATCGGTCCAAGCAACTGAAGGGTCAATATGTGACTCAATGATTAAACCTTGCATATCCATATCCATTGCTTTTTGGGTAATGTACGGAATTAGCTCTCGGTTTCCGCAGATATGACTCGGATCATTAATGATAGGGAGCTCTGGTGCAATTGTCTTTAATTGTATTGCTAAATCCCACATAGGTTCATTGCGAAAGGCAGTTTTTTCATAAGAAGAGAAACCTCGGTGAATCGCGGCTAATTTTTTGATCCCAGCTCTGTTCACTCGCTCCAATGCACCTATCCAAAGGGAAAGATCAGGATTTACGGGGTTTTTGATTAAGACAGGAACGTCAACACCTTTCAAAGCATCTGCGATTTCTTGTACCGTGAATGGGTTGGCCGTTGAGCGGGCACCAATCCAAAGGATGTCAATTCCTGCTTCTAATGCTTCCTCTACATGTTTGGCAGTAGCTACTTCGGTAGCAGTTAACAATCCAGTTTCTTCTTTAGCTCTTTTCATCCACTGTAGACCAATACTACCAATTCCTTCAAATTCCCCTGGACGAGTACGTGGTTTCCAGATACCTGAACGTAAAACATTCACTTTACCCGTGTTCGCTAATAAATGAGCTGTAGAAACTAATTGTTCTTCAGTTTCTGCACTACACGGTCCGGCAATAATTAATGGTTTATCTCCTGTGTCTAACCATGATTTTAAAGGAAGAATATCTAATGAATGTTTCATTATATTTTGTTTTTAATTTTTTTAATATGTTAATAAACCTAAATTTTCTCGTTTTTGATGTATTCACCCATAATGCTGAAATTCACAGTATGCTTAAGGACTTTTCGAATCGCAGAGTCATAATCAGCCTGTTTTTTCCATTCTACATCTACATAAAAATCATACTCATTTCTACGTCCTACCACTGGCATCGACTGGATTTTACTTAAATTGACATTTTGTTCCGCAAAACATTGTAAAACAGTGGCTAAAGCGCCAATGCTGTGGGAGGTTTGAAACGACAGGGAAGCCTTGTTGAAATTGCTTTGTTCCTGAAGTTCATTAGACAGGATGAGAAATCGAGTTGAATTCTTTTTGTTGGTTTCAATTCTTTTTTCAATAATTTCCAGCCCATAAAGTTTTGCCGCCGCTTCACTTGCGATTGCTGCGGTTTTTGTTAATTTCTCGTCTACAATTTTCTTCGCACATGCAGCAGTGTCCATGCCTTCGTTTATTACCCATTCAGGATGATCTCCCAAAAACTCATCACACTGACGAATGGCAATAGGATGAGATTCGACAGCAGTAATATCAGTGAGTTTAACACCAGGTAATGCCAGTAAATTTTGATGTATATTTAAATAAACCTCTCCTATAATATGAAAGCGATAGTCTCTAAGTAAATTGTAATTCGGAAGTATACTTCCAGCTATTGAATTTTCAATTGCCATTACAACGTAATCGGCTTTGCCTTGTTTTAGTAAATCGCAAGTCTTTTTAAATGATTCACATTCTAGTGTTTCAATATCATTGCCAAAATATTTATAGGCAGCTTCCTCATGAAAAGAAGCTTTTACACCTTGGATGGCAATCTTTATTTTTTCGCTCATTATTTTTTGTAATTCAATGTTTTATATTGTCAAAAAAAAAGTTCCAAACTCATTGTTTTTGGAACTCTTAGATAGCGTATAATTTAGCTTATACTAGTCCCTGCTTTTATTTTTAAAATAAAAGAAATAGAAATCATGATAAGTCTTCCGCATTTGCATTCCTGTATAACTTTTTTTCAAATATAAGTTATTAAAATAAATATGCAAACTTTTTTAATAAAAAATGCATAATATTATTGAATAATAATCGATTTTATTACTGAGTTCAACTAATAAATTTTGTTACTTTTTTAAGTAATATTATGATTGTTTTAATTGTTT